>JBDTEB010000566.1:0-4461 GCA_039922795.1 Chitinophagaceae bacterium | reverse complement strand
CCACAAAACAGAAGGCCTGGCGAGAGAATCTTTCTTTGGCGGATATCTTGAGAGGATGAGCGACTTGCCATTTTTGTCAAAATAGTACTCTGTGATATATGGAAAAAGTGTTCTTTTTTTGGTCGCGGTATTGAAAAGTATGAGGTCGGTTCCTTCAGGAACAGCTCCTGGTCCACCAGCCGGTGGGTCATCTTCTGCATCAGGGCCAGAGAGTTGTGGATCACCATCAACCCCTTTCTTTTTCTTTGCTTCCGTATTGATCCTGTTATTCAGCGAGTCGATGATCTTCTGAAGGCTATCGACCGCCGGCACCGGCCGGCGAGCCCTGGAGGCAGACGTATCTTTTCTTCCGGCTGTATCAGCCATCGGTTTTTCCATGTGATAGGCAAACCAGTTGATTCCTTTTTCCGGCATCTTAAAAGTCTTCACCCTGGCTGATTTGAAAATGCTGTCTTTTCCTAATTCCATAAACCCGATACTGTCTCTGGGCATATCATCGGGACGTTTCTTTTTTATCCTGGCCTGACGGGTGACCTGGTAAGGCGCTTTAATCTTGAAAACCACATATTTACTGTCTTCGCTGATATCCTGCATATACCCTCTCGGCACTGATTTTTTATATCGGCCATCCGTAGACTGGATGACCATTTCTCCATCGCCTTCCTGCGGATTAATAGTGTAAACAACCCAGGCACCGTCATTACTGAGGTTTCTGGTCTGAACGCTCTGCCATTGATCGTACACTGCGTGCGTAAGCGGCGTCTTTTGCGCCTGTAAGTTCACCAGGCAGGAAAAACAGAAAACGATTAAAAAAAAATGATTGAATATTTTCATTGAATCTTGAATTTGCAGCACCGAATCTAAGAGAAAATCGGTTTGGTAACCCATAATTTTCCGCTAATGCAAAAGAGGTTCTCAGGTGTTCCTGGCCCTGATAACCCGCGCTGTTTGAAGAATCACCGATAAAACAATGAGTGATAGTCCCCAGTAGAAGTATCCACCCAGTTCTTTATCCTCATGAAAAATCAGGAAAGCGAGGGCGATGCCATAAACAGGTTCGAGATTATAGCTGAGATTGACCGTAAAAGGACTGACGGTTTCCAGTGCCGTCATGGAAAGGTAAAAAGCCAGAACTGTACAGAGCCAGGCCAAAATCAGCAGCCAGAGCCAATCGCTGCTTGCCGGCAGGGAAAAGTTCAGGTTGAAATTTGAAAGGTAGAGCGGTAAAATAGCAGTGAGAAATATGAAACCACCCGTCAGTTCATACAAGGTGACAGTGCTTGCAGGGGTATTCTTTAAAACCTTTTTATTCAGGATGGTAAACAATGCGGCAAGAATCGCAGATATCATCCCGAAGACGATGCCTGTTTTGTATTGAGTATCGAAATGAAAAATCAGGTACACTCCTGCCACAGGCAACAAGCCCAGTAACATTTCTGGAATCGATGGCTTAGTACGCGAGACAACGGGCTCTATCACGGCAGAAAAAAAGCCCAGCGTAGAGAAACAAACAAGCGCAATGGATATATTTGAAAATTTGATGCTGCCGTAAAAGGTCACCCAATGCATGGCGACGACAGCGCCGACACCAAAAATTTTGAGTAAAGTTTTGAGGGACACGGAAGGTATTTTTCCTTTTAGTAGAAAAAAGCCAAATAACGTAACAACAGTTATAAAAAGCCGGTACCACACGAGTAACGCCTCATTTAATTGTATGAGCTTGCCCAGCACGCCGGTAAAGCCTGCCAGGAAGATGGCAAGATGTAAAAAGACTAAGGCTTGAATTGATTTGGAAGACAGGAAAGAAATTGTTTAGAAGCGGCAAAAGTAGGTCAATCAGCTGTCATGTCTTTCGCTGCCCATTTCCATTCGTGGATGCGAAGAGGTAAAAAGTGTTCTTTCTGATTTCTTCTTAACCCTGCGACGATAGTCTTTGAAAAGGCTGTACCATTTTAATTTAAGTACACCCAGGATTCCTTCTTTTACAATACCCTTGTTCATTTTAGAGACTCCGAATCGCCTGTCCTCAAAAATAATAGGCACCTCTTTCATTTTAAAACCGAGTTTCCACGAGGCAAATTTCATTTCTATCTGGAAAGCATAACCGACGAACATGATCTCATCCAGATCGATAGCTTCCAGTACATGCTTCTGGTAGCATACAAACCCTGCTGTTGAATCGTTTACCGGCATCCATGTAATCAGGCGGGTATATACCGAGGCACCCCTGGAAAGGAGAATTCTGTCCCATGGCCAGTTTACGTTGCCACCTCCGCTAACATACCGGCTACCAACCGAAAGGTCGGCGCCGCCATACTTGCAGGCTTCATAAAGACGTTGAAGATCTGAAGGATTGTGGGAAAAGTCTGCATCCATCTCAAAAATAAATGCGTAGCCTTTTTTAATCGCCCATTTAAAACCATGTATATAAGCAGTGCCCAGCCCCAATTTTCCCTTACGTTCCTCGAGAAATAAGGCCCCGGGATGATCTTGCATTTTAAGCTTCACAAGTTCTGCGGTTCCATCCGGGGAGCCGTCATCTATTACCAAAATGTGGAAGCCCTGGTTGAGAGAGAATACGGCATTTATGATATTCGCTATGTTCTCCTTCTCGTTGTATGTAGGTATTATAACAAGTTTTTCCAAGGCAATTGATTCAATCGATGAAGAAAATACCTTACGAATTTAAGGTATTCAACTATGTCAATACTGATTTTATGATAAACAACTTTAATTCCCCTTTTTTAACATGGTACGATTGAAAATTTCGGTCAGTTTTTTCTTGGTGTGCATCGTGAAATCTCCTTTCATCATCCAGTCATAGTATTGAGGTTCAGCCTTTAAAACATCTGCAACAGGTTTACCCTTGTATTTCCCAAAGTTAAAAACCTCGGTCCCTTTGTCCATGATAAAACGTCTGGCGAAATCGACCACCACCTCTTCGCCAGTAAATTTCAGCACGGTATCCAGTGTTTTTCCAAGCTGCTCATACTTCAGAACCTGGGCGTCGAGCACTTCACAGGTAGCCATCGCATCGGCTTCTGCGCCGTGGGCACCTTGCAGATCTTTTTCGCAGTAAAATTTGTACGCCGCAGAAAGTGTACGTTGTTCCATCATGTGATAGATCCGTTGCACATCAAGCAGGCGACGTCCCTTCATGTCAAAATCCACATCCGCCCGAAGAAATTCTTCCATCAGCAGCGGGATATCATACCGGTTGCTGTTGTATCCTGCGAGATCGCAATTCTCGATAAACTGCCTGATCTCATTCGAAGCCTGCTTAAAAGTGGGCGCATCGCGAACCATGTCGTCGGTGATTCCGTGAATCTCCGTCACCACGGGTGGGATAGGCATTTCAGGATTTATCAGCTTTCGCTTTACTATTTTACTGAGATCAGGATTTACTTTTACGATAGCTATCTCTACTATCCTGTCTGAGCCGAGGTTTATTCCGGTTGCTTCCAGGTCAATAAAGGCGAGAGGCCGGGTAAGTTCTAACATTTTTAAGGGGAGATTTTAGCGTGATGTCGGGATTTTAGCTCAGATGTTTTGTTTCAGAACCACATTCGGTATATAATCTTGAAACTGGGTTACGTCAAACCCATCGTAATTTCCACTGCTCATGAACAGCAGAGTGGCGTCATTAAGATCCTGGGAAAGCAGCCATTTTTTCAACACTTCCCTGTCGTTGATGATGTCAAGGTGTCCTTTTTTAAAAGCTTCCTTCACGCGGTCTGCCAAGAGGTTGGGTAAGCGTTTGAGTTCTAGCGCATGGAGCGAATAATAAACTACCGCTGACGCAGCGTCATCAAGTGAATGCGCATATTCATCAAGGAATTGCTCACTGAGGCTGCTGAAAGTATGCAGTTCCAAAACGGCTAACAGTCTTCTTTCAGGAAATTGTTTTTTCAGTGCCAGTATGGTCGCCTTTACTTTGGAAGGAGCGTGAGCAAAATCCCGGTAAACATTTAATCCCTGGCGTTGGTAGAGAAGTTCCATTCTTCGGGAAGCGCCATTGAAGGTGGCAGCCGCTCTCATGAAATCTGTTGCGTTCACACCAAGCTCCCGGCAAACGAGATACGCTGCATTCAGGTTTAACAAATTATGATCTCCAAAGATCTTGAGCGAACCCTCAACATCGCCAAGGGTGGTTGTGGTAATTCCACTTTGAATCTTATAATCCGGAATACCGTAGGCAATTTTCCTCAGATCTTTACCCTGCTGCTCTACGAGTTCTTTCAAAACCGGGTCTGTTTCATTATAGATCAATACTCCACCCGGTTGTATCATTCCGATAAAAATCCTGAATTGTTCGAGGTAGTTTTCAAAAGTCGGAAATACATTGATGTGATCCCAGGCAATGCCGGTGAGCACAGCGATATGTGGAAGAAGAAAATGAAATTTCGGCCTTTTTTCAAGGGTGCTCGCAGGATATTCATCCCCTTCACACACGATCACCGG
>JBDTEB010000565.1:0-3800 GCA_039922795.1 Chitinophagaceae bacterium | reverse complement strand
CCACCTTGAACCAGGTGATCATGCACTTTATACCGTGAAAGATGGCATTGTCGTAATCAAAAAAGGTGCGATAATTCCAAATGGATTTGTGATCTGAAAAAATAATTTACAACTTGTTGATTTTAAGAAAAAAAGCATCCGGCAGCAGTCGGATGCTTTTTTTCTTTGGTTATCACTGCAGAGGGTATCTTTAAGGACTAATTTACCAAAACACTGCCTTTATGAAGAGTATCTCTCTTTTACTTTTGCTATGCCGAACGCTGAGAAGCAAGGCAAACCATTTGTTCTCCAAAAAATTATTATTTCTCGCCGTTTTCACTTGCAGTTTACATTATACCTATGCGCAGTCTAAAACGCTGACAGGTACAGTAAAAAACAGCACGGGTGAAGCGATGCAAGGTGTTAGCATCAGCACCAAGGGCAAAGCCGGGGGAACAACCACTAATGCCGAAGGTCGTTTCAGTATTGCTGTTCCATCCGGTACCGGAATTCTTGTTTTCAGTTACATTGGTTTTGAGAAACAGGAGCATGTCATCACTGGCAGCGATAACATCCAGGTTACGATGAAAGCTGATGCCGGCGTTTTGAATGACGTGGTAGTTATTGGTTACGGTACAACGAAGCGAAAAGATTTCACCGGAGCTGTTTCTTCAGTCAAAATGGAGAATTCCCCGATCGCCCTGTTGCCAAACCTCAATGCGCTTGAGGCATTAAAGGGTAATGTAACCGGTTTAAATATAGGTGCGGTCAACAGTGCAGGAGGGCAGCCCAGCGTCATCGTGCGCGGACAGCGTTCCATCAGCGGGAATAATGACCCATTGATTCTGCTGGACGGGGTGATTTTTCTTGGATCAATAAGCGACATAAATCCCAATGATATTGCTACCTATGATATCCTGAAAGATGCCGTGTCTGCCGCCGCTTATGGTTCAAGATCGGCCAACGGCATCATTGCGATCACCACGAAAAAGGGAAAGACGGGCAAACCACAAATTAACATCAAGGCGAATACTGCTTTTCAGAAATGGCAGAACCGTCCTGAAATGATGAAGGGTGCAGAATGGTTAAGCGTGGTTAATGCAAGAAACAGGTATGTGGCGGGAAGCACCAACTGGCTTCAGGCCGGAGAGGCTGCCAACCTGAAAGCCGGTTCGGAAACCGTATGGCTGGATAAAGTGATCCAGACAGGAGTAACGCAGGATTACCAGGTTGCCGTTTCTGGCGCAGCCGAGAGCGTAAACTATTATCTTTCCGCATCGTACAATGATAATAAGGGAATTGTCGTCGGGGATAAATTCAACAGAATTTCTGTTTTTGGAAAATTGAATACGAAGGTAACTTCATGGCTGGAATTCGGTGCCGATGCGAATTACGCTATCCGGGATTATTCAGGCAACGCTGCCAACGTTGGTTGGGCAGAACTGATGAGTCCTTATGGCGTTTTTTATCGCGACAGTCTTGGCAACCTTGAGAAGTATCCTTACACCCAGTCCCTGCCCAACCCTCTCTGGGGGGTTACGGATGGTTCGGTAATCAACAAAGACATTTACAATACTTTCCGTTTGAACGCCTACGGCGTGGTGAGCATTCCTGGTATCAAAGGCCTTAGCTACCGGGTTAACCTGCTTTCCAACCTTGAAAAAAGACAGGCTGGAAATTTCACCTATGAAAATAATTATATCAGGGAAGGTGCGGGCATTGCGGGAAGATATGACCCTGCGTCCATTCAAAGTTTACTATCAAATGCAAACGGCAATATCAACAACAACACGGCAGCCAGTTACGTGTTTGACAACATCATCAACTACAATACAAATATTGGAAAACACAGTATTACCGCTACGCTCGTAGCCACAAGGGATCATCGTAAGTATGAGGAAAATAACTCGACAGGAAGCAACTTCGCCGCCAACGGAAATACCACTCTGGGCTTTTTCGGTCTTTCAAAGGCAACGATACAGAAGGTAAACCTGGTCAACGAAGAAAGATCGAATGTCGGATATTTGGCCCGCGCGAATTATTCTTATAACGATAAATATTATCTTACCGGTTCCTTTCGCAGGGACGGTGCATCAGTATTCGGGGCAGACAAGATTTGGGCAAATTTCGCAGCTGCAGGAGCTGCCTGGAGAATTTCGGGTGAGAATTTTCTTAAAAATTTCACTCCACTTAATAGCCTGAAGCTGAAGTTTTCCTGGGGTCAGAATGGTAACCAGGGTTTAAACCCATACCAGACATTGTCGCAGGTGCTGAACAGTGCGTCAGGTAATGCACGATACGAGTTCTCGAATGCACAGGGAACAATTAATTATGGTCTTGTTCAAAGTTCCCTTGGCAATCCTTCATTAGGCTGGGAGAAAACGACCGCCATCAACATTGGATTCGAGTCAGTGTGGATGCAAAATAGATTGTTTGTAGATGTGGACATGTATAAATCAAAAACCACTGACCAGATTTTTGTTCGTACCATCCCGATCATGACAGGTTTCGGTACCCAGCTTGCCTCACTTGGCCAGATTGATAATACCGGGATAGAAATTACCGCCAGAACCATTAATGTTCAAACCAAGGATTGGAATTGGTCCACAGCGATCACCTTCTGGAAAAACTCAAATATACTCAGGCATCTTTATGGCGAGGACAAAAACGGTGACGGCATTGAAGACGATGATATCGCCAATAATTTGTTTGTTGGAAAATCACTTATGGCGATTTATGGTTACAAACAGGATGGCATAGTGCAGATTGCCGACAGCGCTTATACAAAGCTGACCGGCGCTGCTCCCGGCGCTCCGAAATACATCGACCTGAATAACGATAAAAAGATTGATGCCAACGACCGTACCATTCTCGGATACCGCAAAGAAAATTTCAGGCTCAATATCAGCAATACCGTCCGGTATAAAAACTTTGAGCTTTACATGATGGTGGCCGGAACTTTCGGCGGCAATAATTTTTACCTCGCGCCCAATACCTCCGCTTATATGACTTCAGGCACCGGAAGATTTAATGACAACAGCATTTCAAAACCTTACTGGACGCCGGAAAATCAAAGCAACGTATATCCATCCGCTTATTTTTCAGGAGACAGCCGCTTTCTTGGATTACAGTCACGCGGTTTTGTGAGACTGCAGGATTTGTCACTGTCGTATTCATTGGATGCTCCCTGGATGAGGACTGCGAAAATCAGCACCCTGAAATTTTACGCCGCTGCCAAGAACCTTTCCCGTACGACGAACTGGGTTGGTGGAGATCCTGAAACTAACACAACCGTGCAGTCGAATACTTTCCCGGTTGCAACAACTTATTCACTGGGTGTAAACATTGGTTTCTAATTGAAAAAAATCACTACGATGAAAAAGACTTTTTATATAAAATGCATCGCCATTCTGGTCGCAGTTTCATGCTCACAGAGTTGCAAAAAAATGGATGAATCCTTTCTGAAGACCAATCCTGAAACCTTTTATACGGTGGATAATATTTTCTCCACTTCTGCACAGGTTGACCAGGCTGTAATCGCTATTTATTCGCAATTGAGGGATATGTGGGCGAACCCGGATGAAGCAGGCTGGGTCTTTGTTTTCCGGGGTAATGGTACGGATATGTTCGATGTACCTAGTATCCGCAGAGCGAGTACCTTTAACAACTACGGAACCATCAACGCCAACAATGCTGTTTTCAATAGCGCGTTTGGAGCCTGGTACCAGATAATTGCCAAGGCGAACCTCGCCATTTACAGCGCAGAACTTCCCACAATCACCTGGGCGAACGCAGCAAACAAAGCATATACGCTTGCACAG
>JBDTEB010000564.1:0-3078 GCA_039922795.1 Chitinophagaceae bacterium | reverse complement strand
TATTTTCCAGGATGCGGGGTGCTGGTACAGAGAGCCATGAAAATGAGGGAGATCGGCGCTCTGGATGTGAGAAACCAATGCAGTGGATTTGTTTACGCGATAAGCGTTGCCGACCAGTTTATAAAATCCGGGATGTACAAAAGGATCCTTGTGATCGGCAGTGAAAAACATTCGTTCGGGCTGGATTACTCCACCCGGGGCAGAAATATCAGCGTGATCTTTGGGGATGGTGCCGGTGCTGTGGTTCTCGAAGTAACTGAAGAGGAAAACCTCGGAATCCTCAGCACACACCTGCACAGTGACGGAGAAAGTGCCGAGATCCTGGCCATGTTTAATCCCGGCACCCACGCAAACCACTGGATGGAAAAAGATGTAGCCAATTTTGATGAAGCGGAAATAGGCCAGATGTTTATGAGTCATGCGATGATCGACGATGCGCAGAATTTTCCGGTGATGGACGGCCCGTCAGTATTCAAGAAGGCCGTGATAAAATTTCCGGAAGTGATAATGGAAGCACTGGCGGCAAACGGTCTTGGCACTAATGACATCAACCTGCTGGTTCCGCACCAGGCCAATCCGAGGATCAGCCAGTTCGTTCAGCAAAAACTTAAACTCCGTAACGACCAGGTATATAATAATATTCAGCACTACGGCAATACCACGGCAGCCTCGATCCCTATTGCGCTTTGCGAAGCCTGGCAAAAAGGATTGGTAAAGGAAGGCGACCTGGTGTGCCTCGCCGCTTTTGGCAGCGGATTTACCTGGGCAAGCGCACTGATCCGCTGGTAGAAAATCGCCCGCTTATTGTATCCGAATATATTCAAAACCATGACCCGCAATTTCATTTATTTAATTAATCCCATTGCAGGTACAAAGTCAAAGGAAGGGCTGGCAAAACTGATAGCGTCGGCACATACCCGATATGGCTTCAGTTATGACATAATTTCCACTGTCGCTGACGGAAATTATATTTTTTTAATTGACCGGATCAGGAAGAACAATATCACCGATATTGTCGTTTGCGGAGGAGACGGATCAATAAATGCCGTTGCCGCGTCGCTAATGGATGTTAATGTGAACATCGGCATCATCCCCATGGGATCAGGTGATGGACTGGCACGCACGGCAGGCATTTCCAAAACGCCGGAAAAAGCACTTGACACTATATTTACCGGCAAGTCGTCTTTCATAAACGGATTCTACATCAACGAACACTTTTCCTGCATGCTTTGTGGTATTGGATTCGATGCCCAGGTAGCGCATGAATTTGCAAAACAACCAAAACGCGGGCTCAAAACATATATCAGGGTTACGGCTAAAAATTTCTTTACTGCAAAGCCGAAAACATTCCGGGTCAAAGTAAATAATCAACTTATAGACGTAAAAGCATTTTTTATTTCTGTTGCTAACAGTAACCAGTTTGGGAATGATTTTAAGATTGCACCACAGGCAAGCCTGGTTGACGATCTCCTGGATATTGTGATCGTAAAAGGAATGAGCAAACTACTTTTGCCTTTTTCGATCATGGGCCAGATCACCGGTTTCAATGGAATGCAGGCCGCGCAGGAAATAACGTCGAAAAAAAACATCATCTATTTTCAGACACATGCGCTGCGCATAGAAAATCCTGATAAAGCCATGTTGCATATCGACGGCGATCCAAAAGAAACTGCGGATTTTTTCGACATAAAACTGATTAAGAAAGCATTTCGTTTGATCATGCCATTGAGTGATAAGAGCTAGCGCATAAACCGCTTGAAAATTTTAAAACTCTTTGAGTTGTTTTCATTTTTTAGTGCGCCGGCAATATCTTTCTTTTCACTTTTTGTGAGATGGAAATTAAGTGCGGCACCAGCCTCTTCTTTCCGTGGAACATATTCGAATGAAATTTTATTAAAGCCGCTTTCCATATAACCTTCCATGCTGATGGTTTCATTCTGATTATACTCCTGTATCTTGTAATAATTATACTGGAGCAGCAGCATAGGTTTGCTTATCATATCCATGATATTATCCGATTCAAACGGATGTTCCCACCCACCGTTTTTCCGGTCGCGGATCTGTATAAGCACCACCTTCCCAGTATTTTCGGCTATCCATTTACGAAAGACAAATAAAAAGCGGAGAGCCGTTTCCTGTCCGAAGTTATCCCTTAGGCCCGCATCCATCACATCTA
This sequence comes from Chitinophagaceae bacterium, assembly GCA_039922795.1. Classification (GTDB taxonomy): domain Bacteria; phylum Bacteroidota; class Bacteroidia; order Chitinophagales; family Chitinophagaceae; genus JADCRZ01. The sequence goes on along the minus strand of JBDTEB010000564.1, from coordinate 902 downwards.
CCACAGGTATTGAGGGCAGCCAAACATTTGGGAGTACATACGGAAAAGTAGCATTCATTCTCAAAGCAGTCAGCAGCCTGAGATTCATCGGACTTTGCTTATTGAACATGGCAGCAAAATCAACCGCATCGGGATCGATCGTGGAAATCCTGGTACTGTCGTATTGAGGGCGCATGAGAAAACTTATTGGTTGGGTGCTGATGATCATCCGGCGACTGTCCCTGGTAATGACAGCATTAAACATCATCAACGGGATTCTCGCGCTGCGCTCCTCGGGCGCCAAATCTTTCAACTGCTTGTCAAGGACGCCACCGGTATTTTCTGATAGTTTTTGTTCAAAAGCATAACCTCTGTCCTTTATATAATAGAAATCTCCAGCCTTGAATTTTTGTGATGGGGAGGCCAGGTCGCGCGCGACGAAGGATGACAACATCGGATTTAATAAATCACCGGAAATGTTTTCAAGATATTTTTTATCCTGAAGATGAATCGACTTATTATGGTCACGAAGTCTCGACAATTCACGGAAGTAACTCGCACCCAGCATACCTCCGGAAGCACCTGTGATCAGAAAAGTTTGGCTCATCAGCTTGCCACCGCTGATGCTGTCCAGATGCTGCAGTGTATTTAGCGTAAAAGATGCACTCCGCGTTCCTCCCCCGCTGGTAGCAATGAGGAACATCACCGGTTTGTCGCTACCCTGTTTTGCTTTCCAGGCGTCAAGGATCCTCGTCATGGCGGTAATATCTCTTTGCACTTTTTCTTCCGTGCAAAGGGCGAGCAAAGACTCCCGGTCGTAGGCAGGGCGCTCATTACGGTTTGAGTAATTCAAGCCAAACGCTTTGTTGGTCGGATCGATGATCTCGTACCGGAAAAGCAGGTTAATAAGGATTAGAAATATA
>JBDTEB010000563.1:0-7991 GCA_039922795.1 Chitinophagaceae bacterium | reverse complement strand
CAGATCCGCCGCCAATGAATGAAGGCGTACTGGTATCTCTCCCCGTGAGCTGCCATGTTTTTCCAAGGTCCTTGCTGATGTGCAGGGCAGTTCCGCCCTGTCCCCAGGGTGTGGCATCGGCGGCCTGGATGAGATAACCTTCTTTGGTCGCAAACATGCCCGCGATTACCTGGTTACGCATTTTATGATCCGGATCGGCCATTTCAGGGTCGCTCCAGCTTGCACCATTGTCTTTACTCGTACGCTGAACCATGGCGAGATTCTGCCAGCTGCCAGCGGTTTCCACGCCATTCATAAAATACAACACACCGTTCGCCGGGTTCATCAGCAATGAAGACCCGGTCATATTGCGATCGGGCACCTTAAAAAAAAGTGAGGGCCGATCCCAGGTACTTTTCCCGGCACGAAGTCTTGAAGTAAGTATCTCCATCTCCCGTCCTGCCTCGTCATCCGTTGAAAACCATACTGCCAGCAGGTCTCCGTTCGGGCACCAGGTGATTGCCGGACAATGATTGTGATCATACATCATCAGGCTATCGGGGTTTTCTGGTCTCAGAACAAAAGGAACTGGATCTATAAAAATCGGTTTGGCCATTGCCATCGCGGCAGGTTTTGACCAGACAAATTTTTGCTGCGAAACCGACCTTTCAACTGGCGAAATCAAGCCTGGCAAAGCCTTACCGGACGGGGCATTTCCTTCGACGATCCTAAAGCCTACCAACCAGCTTTTATCTGCCGGAATCATTCCCGATCTGTTGGACGATCTCAGGAAGCGAACAGGCGTACCAAAACTTCCGCCCCGCGTAACCCGGTACAAGCCACTGGCCCTGCCAACCGGATCGGTCACAGTTGCCGCAATATATGGTCCGTACCAGTCAAGACACCATTCCTCCACATTTCCGCTCATGTCGTACAAACCCCAGGGATTCGCGCCATGCTGCCCTACTTTCAAGGAAACCGGTTTTACATTCCACATGATTTCCTGGCTGTTTTGTTGGGCAACAGGCAATCCGTCTCCGGTAAAGTATGCCGTGAAACTGCCCGCCCGACACGCATATTCCCATTCGGCTTCTGTCGGAAGGCGGTAACTCTTGTTTTCTGTTTTCGAGAGCCATTTGCAGAACGCCATGGCGTCATGAAAATCCACCATGATCACCGCGTCATCATCGTTAGCTGACAAACCATGCAGGCCACGGTACTTTTTATGGGCAGGATCAAACTTTTCGTATTGGGCATTGGTGATCTCCGTTGCCGACATATTGAACGGAGAACTGATCCTGACCGCATGAGCAGGCCGCTCGTCATAATCCTGCCTGTAGCCAAGGCCACCCATCAGGAATTTACCCTGCTCCAACCGAACCATCTTAATATTCGTTGTACCTGGAGAGGTGCTGGTAATAATCTGCTGCGCCTTACTTATCACCGACGAAACAAGCAGACTGCTTACAATAAATAGTTTTTTCATTCATCGCTCATTTAATGATCAATAATTTGGATTTTGTACAAGTAGCTTGTTGACAAAAATCTCGCGCTGCGGAATGGGCCAGAGATAATCTCTTGCCGGATTAAACTTGCGGTCTTCCGCTTTAACCGTTATCATAGCTCCGTCTTTGAGATAAGACATTCCAAGCGCTGGCTGGTTCATTACAATTTCGGCTGTTTTCCAGCGCCGGATATCAAACACCCGTGTACCTTCCAGGCTTAGCTCAACGCGTCTTTCGTTTCTTATAATAGCCTTGAGTTGTGCCATAGTTTTTGACCCTTCGGCAATGGCGGGAATACCGGCACGTCTTCTTACTTTGTTCAGGGCATCATATACACTATTGTCAACGGTATTTGTTTCAATACCGCTTTCAGCATAGGTTAGCAGTACATCCGCATATCTTAATAAAATAATATTAATGCCTCCATTATTATTATTCTGCGCAAGATCTTCCAGGTTCACATACTTCTTAAAATTGAAACCGGTTATCGAAGCATTAACGTTGCTCGCGATCATATCTGGCGTGCCGCTTCCAGGCGTTGGATTAAAGAGAATACCGTTCCAGGTCGATCCCGGCGTGATGATCGAAGCCTTTAGTCTCGGGTCCCTGTTTTCGTAAGGGTTGTTTGGATCATACAATGGAGACTCTGCAATTGTTTTTCCGTCGGTACACTCGTAAGCATCGACCAGTGACCTGATCGGAACCAGGCTGCCATCGCCCTGGCTGCTTCTCGGACTCAGCAATCTCGAAAGATTATTGCTATTGGTAGTGGCGAGATATTGCTTATCGAATATAACCTCGCTGTTATTTTCTGCCACATATTTAAATAATCCCGCGTAATCACCATAAAGACTGTACCGGTTAAGATCTATTACTGCTTTGGCAGCAGCCTTTGCTTCCGCATATTTGTTTTGCCACAGGTATGCCCTAGCCTTCAGCGCAAGAACCGCTCCTGTAGTAACTCTCCCGATGCTTGTTCCGGTGTATGCGTTCAAAACATATCCGGTAGATATTTCATTTAATTCGGAAATGATAAAATCAAAAACCTTTTGTTTGTCATCTCTTTTAACGCTACCGTTTGAAGTATTTAGCGTGGAAGTAACAAGTGGTACATCACCGTAAAGATTGATCAGGTCATTATAAAAAAAAGCTCTTAGAAATCTTGCTTCGCCGATATATTGTTTCTTGAGTGTCTCGGAAAGATTGGGCGTTCGATCAACATTCTCCAGAAAATAATTGACCCGTTGTATGCCTTTGTAGGCATTGGCCCAAAAATCACTCGACCAGGCTGTTGTTGCCGGATCCTGGGTGCCGTTGCCAAACGGATAGGCCCGTTCAAATGTTTTTTGATTGAAAGCATTATCGGAGGCGCCGTCGAAATACAAATAATCAATGGCTGGCAACTGGTTGTAGATGGCATTTACAGCATACTGCGCATCGTTCGGACTTGCCCAAAAATAACTGTCGATGAGCCTGTCTGTCGGATCGGTATCTAGGGCGTTTTTTTTACAAGCCTGAAGAGCCAATGTAGCCACCACAATAACGGTTATATAATATTTTGAAAATTTCATGTTTGATTTTTGAAATCGCGGAACAATAAGTTTAAATCAGTTAAAAGGAGATGTTGGTGCCAACGGAAAACATCTTCACTTGCGGGTAACTGTCGTAGCGTCCCGAGACAAGTTCAGGATCTACATATTTTGCCTTGGTCAATGTGATTAAATTGGTACCCGAAACATATACCCTTGCGTTGGTAATGTGAATTCTTTGTAACACACCTCCGGCGAGATCGTACCCGATCTGTATGCTTTTCAAACGCAGGTACGAAACGTCCTGGGCAACAAAGGTTGATGGCTGCAGATTTGGTGAAGACCGCTGATAGACAACTGAAGGGAAATTGCCGTTTGGATTTTTTGGCGTCCACCTGTCCAGCCAGTCTTTGGTGACAAAACTGCCCCAGTAAGGTCCGTCGAAAATTCCGCCACGCGGCATCGAGTAAACCTTTGCGGCGCCTTGCAGAAAGGCGTTCAGGAAAAATTTTTTCCAACCCAGATTTATATCGCCGCTAAAGGTGTATCGCGGAATAACGGGTCCGATCACAATTTTATCGTCATTATTGATGAGTCCGTCATTATTCTGATCCTTATATTTTACTGAACCTAGCCTGGTAAACGTGTTAAACCTGGGATAGGTATTTAATTCTTCCTGTGTGCGGAAAAGGCCAATAGCTTCATAGCCAAATATCGCGTTGATTGATTCACCAGTTTTTATGATCGATGTCTCCGAAACATATGGACCCGTGCCTGCGAGGCTGATTACCTTATTTTTTATGCTGGCAAAGGTGACGTTGATGCCGTAACTGAAATCCTTTATCGTATTCCGGTAAAATGCTGACAATTCAAATCCTTTATTCTCTACCACCCCCGCATTCTGTACTGGCGCACCGAGACCAATGGTATATGGAATATTCAGGGTAAGCAAAATATCCCTGGTACGTTTTTTAAATATATCCGCGGTGAATCCGAATTTATTATTTAAAAACTGGGCATCCAGTCCCAGGTTGGTTGAGGTACTGGTTTCCCAGGTGATAAATTTATTTGCAAGCGTATTTACCGCTGCGCCGTTTACCAGCTGACCGCCGAAGGTGTAGTTTTGCTGCAGGGCCACCGTTTGCTGATACTGATACAGCCCGATATCCTGGTTGCCAAGCTGTCCCCATGATGCGCGCAGTTTTAGATTATCGATAAAACTGATTGATTCCATAAAATTTTCTTTCGACAGTATCCAACCTGCCGAGAAAGAAGGAAACACGCCGTAGCGCCTGCCTTCCGCAAACCGCGAAGAGCCATCTCTTCTCATGTTCACTTCAACCAGGTATTTGTCCATCAATGCGTAATTGATCCGGCCAAACAGGGATTGCAGGCTCCAGTTTGTACTGAAAGAACTGTTATCCCTTGTTGTTGGATCACCCAATCCCAGTTCTGAGAGATCGTTTGAATAAAAGAGGCTTCGTGTGCCGGATAGCTGGTCGTCTTTATGCAAGGTTTGCTCCACTCCTGCCAGTACCGTCAGATCGTGCACGCCAAAGGTCTTCTTGTAATCGACGGTAAGTCTTGCATTCGACTCGGACGAATTGCCCTGGCCATAATAGAGATAACTGTTATAACGGGATAATTCATTTTTTGTATAGTAATCACGAAAAACATAATCAAAACGGCGATTCTTTGAACTGTTCTTATACAGGTTGGCAGCATAGTTCGCATTGACATTAAGTCCTGGCAAGATGTTGTAGCCTGCTTTCAGATTCAGGAAAAGATTGTCGTTGATGGCATTCTGATAACCCGACGCATTGATGGCACCCAGTGGACTTCTGTTTCCGGACCCGATCCCATAAGTTCCATCCGGATAAATTGGGGCGACAGTTGGCGCAAGATCACTGTAAAGGGTCCAGTAAACATCACCAACATTAAAGGGCTGAGAATTTTGCTTCCTGGTAAATGCGACATCCGCGCCTACCGTGAGCTTGTCGGTGAGTTTAAAATCATTGTTTAAACGCATGGAATAATTCTTTGCATTTACCTTGTCAACGATTCCATTCTGGTCGAGGTAATTCAAAGCAAGCAGGTAGCTGGCTTTTTCCGTACCCCCACTCATGCTGATCGCATGGTTTTGCTGAAAACCGGGTTTAAAAACAAGATCCAGCCAGTTCGTATTGGGATATTTTACAGGATCTTCCCCCGATAAAGTACGGGCTATGTAATCGTCGCTGTATTTTGGAGCAAGGCCACCGTTTATATATCCTTCGTTGATGATGTCCATGTAATCCTTTATACCAACAGGTTTGGGCAAAAGCGTAGTGCTTTGAACTGCGGCATAGGCATTATAGTTAATGGTAGTCGCTCCTTTTTTGCCACGTTTGGTAGTGATAAGGATAACGCCATTGGCAGCACGAGAACCATAAATAGCGGCCGAAGCGGCATCTTTTAATACTGATATATCCGCTATGTCAGCAGGCCGAACATCGTTGATGCTGTTTACAGGAATATTATCTACCAGTATGAGGGGGTTGGCATTACCGAGAGTTCCGATACCACGGATATTTATATTGGCATTTTCCTGTCCGGGCGCACCGCCACGATCTATTACCGTGAGACCGGGTGAAAGGCCCTGGATGGAATTGGCCGTATTTGCAAACGATTTTTCGCTGAATGCTTTTCCCTTTATCTGGCCGACGGCACCGGTGAGATTCACTTTCTTTTGAGTGCCATAACCTACTACCACAACGTCATTCAAGGTTGTCTGCTCAGGTATAAGAACGATGTGTAGCATGCCTCCACTCAAGGTGACCGTCTGTGTAAGATAGCCGACGTGTGAGACCACCAGTTTTGCATTTGAGGCACCGGATGACAAGGAAAATTTTCCATCCTTGTCGCTGATCGTCCTGGAAGCGGATCCCAGGATACCGATAGTAGCCCCCGAGATCGCCATAGACGATGCGCTGTCTGTTACGGAGCCGGAAATTGTAGTTTGTTGGGAGAAAAGTGCAAGATGAAAAAACAACATCAAAAACATCAGGCAGAATGGCCGGTTCGATTTCATTGGGAAACTTTATATGTGTTTAAATAGCAATCTGTTGCCGGTTCTGGCGAAAGGCACCTGACCAAAAATACTTATAAGTTGAATACAACTTGCTTAAGATCAGTAATTTACTTAAACAGGGCAGATTTAATCTGCAGGGCACGGACGATGGTGTTTGTGAAGCGCTGATATGGACTGATCTTAAAAACATGAATTTGATTGCATAATAAATTAAATTAATGGATATTTAATACCAGCCATTATCTACCAGCAGTCAAAAATGATCTTCATTTTTAATGCTTTCACAACACCTTTTATGAAAACAATTTTATTGTCGTCAATCTTTTCACTTCTTATGCTGTGCGTTGGGAATCACGCAACGGCCCAGCTTTATGAGATCAGCCTGGAAGAAAAGACAGACAACTCAACACTTATCGTGGAAGGCAAAGTGCTTGGCAGCAGCAGCTTTTGGAATGCAGCCCATACGATGATTTTCACTTCTAACAAGGTCGAAGTCTATAAAGTATTTAAAGGCATTTTGCGAAAAACTTTTATTGAAGTATTGACTCAGGGTGGTTCTGTGGGCGGGGATTATATTGAAGCCAGTGATTTGCTTACATTGGAGAAAGGAAACACGGGCGTATTTTTTTGTTTTCCTAATTCACCTGGCGTGAAGGCCCCTGGCTCGGCAGATCTGTTATTTGATATTTATAGCAGCCGCCAGGGATTTTTGAGATACGATTTATCCAATAATAAAGCTTTTGCTCCATTCGTTGAATACGCAGACATCGAAGGGAATTTGTATAAACTCCTTCGACAAAAGACAGGCAAGAGCATCCAGATTATTGACGCCTCTTTTAAGCCCGGTCAATTAAAAAAAAACTACGATGCCGCAAGAATTAACGCAACTGCCGCGATAACTTCATTTTCGCCTGCCACCGTAAATGCTGGAGCCCTCAACACACCAGTCGCAAATACGCTCACTATCAATGGTTCCGGTTTTGGAACACCATTGGCTGGCCGACAACTTATTTTCAAAGACGCGAATACTGACAATACAACTGCTGAATACGCTCTGGAGTCACTATCTCCATATGTCTCCTCATGGACTGACGCTCAGATTGTGGTGAGGGTACCCACAAGAGTGGGCACCGGCAAATTTGGTATTGTAAAAGAAATTGGAGACACAGCATTTGCGGTGACAAATCTTACTGTTTTCTACGCCATTTTAAACGCAACGTTTGGTGGCAACGTTGTAAGCGAACCAAGGCTGGTAAACAAAAATAACCTTGGTGGCTACAACATAGTTTACAGCACTGAAACTGCCGGCAATGGAACGAACTTTACAACAGATTCCATGTACAACAACTTTCGCCAGGCGTTAAGAACCTGGAAAGAAGTCGCCGGTGTAAATTTCGTGGAGAACGGGACTACAACAAACCAGGTGGTGAACGGTAGCGACAATATCAACACGATTATGTTTGATAACGCCAATACCGGTGTGCCGCCACTGGCCTCAGGTACGCTCGCTGTCGCGTACAGTTCGTCGACAATATGTCCCGGCTCCCTTTATAGTCAAAAGCCGGGCTTTGACATTATTGTAAGAAAAGAAGGTGTTTCCGCAGCGCCCGCTCCCAATCCTTTCAATAAAAATTATTGCGCCCTTGTGCTTAACACCTACAGTGGCGAAAGTACGCTCCTGCATGAGTTGGGTCACGCCTTGAATCTCGGCCATATCTATGACCCACTGGAACAAACAGGCAACTATACAACCCGAAACCCTTCCAAATTAATGCACCCCAGCCAGACCAATAGTATTGCCCGCACCGCACTTGACCAATCCAGTTATGCTGGCAGCAGCTACACGATTACCCCCCAAAATCTGAATTATGGTAATTGTGGCCTACCGACAGAAATGATTCCGTTGCC
>JBDTEB010000562.1:0-18236 GCA_039922795.1 Chitinophagaceae bacterium | reverse complement strand
AAACAATGTAATTCAGTATATCGCATGCACTTCCCGGTTAAGATCGGCGATAAGGTTGAAGTGATCAAAGCGTATAGAGTTCAGCATTCACACCACAAAGCACCCTGTAAGGGCGGGATCAGGTTCGCGACCACCGTTAATCTCGATGAGGTCATGGCCCTTGCAGCCCTTATGACTTATAAATGTGCGATAGTAAATGTGCCCTTTGGCGGCGCAAAAGGTGGGATCACTATTGATCCTAAAAAATACACAGTGTACGAACTGGAAAAAATAACCAGGAGATATACTGCCGAACTGATCAAGAAAAATTTTATCGGTCCCGGCATCGACGTCCCCGCTCCTGACTATGGAACGGGAGAAAGAGAAATGGCCTGGATCCTCGATACATATATGAGCATGCGTCCCGGCGAAATAGATGCGATGGGTTGCGTTACGGGCAAGCCTGTTACCCAGGGTGGTGTTCGGGGCCGTCGCGAAGCCACCGGGCTTGGCGTTTTTTACGGCCTGCGGGAAGTTTGTAATATGCCCGAGGTAATGGCAAAACTCGGATTGGACATTGGAGTGGAAGGCAAACGGGTTGTGATCCAGGGCCTTGGTAACGTGGGTTATCACACCGCAGTATTCTTTCAACAGGCTGGTGCAAAAATTATAGGGCTGGCAGAATATGAAGGTGCGATAGGCAGCGATGAAGGCTTTGATGTGGATGAAGTGTTCAATCACCGCAAAAGCAGTGGCAGTATACTCAATTTCCCCGGAGCACGAAATTTTGAAAATACCAATGAAGCACTGGAAATGGATTGCGACATCCTGATACCGGCAGCCCTTGAAAATGTAATCGATGGCGATAACGCCCCAAGGATAAGAGCGAGAATTATTGGCGAAGCTGCCAATGGGCCACTTACGCCTGAGGCTGATGAAGAATTTGCAAGACGTAATGTGCTGGTTGTTCCAGATATGTATTTAAATGCCGGAGGTGTAACGGTTTCCTATTTCGAATGGCTGAAAAATCTTAGCCATGTTCGTTATGGGAGGATGGAGAAACGTTTTACAGAAAATATGAACGCTCATATTCTGGGTCAGATAGAAGAACTCACCAGCAAATCTGTATCTAAAAAAGAAAGAGATTTCATCATGCACGGAGCTGAGGAAGTTGACCTGGTGAGAAGTGGTCTGGAAGAAACAATGATCACGGCAACCCGTGAGATCATGTCTATCTGGTCCGCTGATAGCTCAATTCCGGATATGCGCACTGCTGCCTATATCTGTGCGATAAATAAAGTGGCTACTTCATACGCTGAACTGGGAATTTTTCCATAGAATTATTCCGCCCATTTGTCGAGTTCCGCGTTTGTGGGCTTCGGTCCGTTCGTCACGATTACGTTGTATGTAAAAGTCACTGACTGGCCCGTACCAAGAGAGAAGTTGAGTTTGTCTTTTCCATTGCTCAACGCTTCCTGGCCTAGTGTATTGGCGGCAAAAAGCCCATAACCCCTGGCGTGCCAGTAAGTTGGATACCCTGGATTTAACTTGTTATCGATGATCGCGATGGAAACATCCTGACCCTGCTTCCTTCCATACATGATGCACCATTTTCCGCGGGTGCCCCAAACGTCATTCCCGGTTTTGCCTTCACTGGTGAGAAATGTTCCTGTAACTCCTTCGTTATTAAGTACGGCTACCCTCGTTGGAATGCCCTGGGCATCAGTGAAGATATCGGGTTTGGTAGTCGGTATCTCTAGCTCTCTGGCCACCCTGATTCCGAAAACGCCTTCTTTATTATCTTTAAAATTGACATTTTCTGCCTGCGCGGTCAGTTTGGTTGATCTTTCGATGATCCGATGCATTTCATCACCGCTGAAATGGTACGTCGTCAATTCCTTTAATAAAATTTTCCCTTTACTATCCACCCAGTTTGCAGAAACAATGAGTATGCCGCCTTTAGCGCCGCCTTCCAATTTGATTACCTGCTGATGACGGATACTTCCATATTTATATTTTGCCGAATCGGGTATGGCATATGAGTTATTCCAGAAATCAAGTCCGTTCACATCGCCGTAATTGAACCACATACCGATATGATGCGGGTGATCCGTTCTTTCGCCGGGTCTTGGAGCCAATGGAAAACCTCTTGTAACAAGCACCCCTGAAGCCGTCTCGAGGGGATACAGTACCGGTTTGTCGATTTTGGTACTGTATAAATAGGAAGTGAAAAACTTTCCATCGATCATTACATCGATTTTCTGACCGGCATCATCCTTTACAAAATTTACTTTCTTCTGGGCCTCTGCGGTTTGGCTACCAGCCATGAATAAACTACATAGACCGATTAAAGCGAATTGTTTTATCATATGGGTGTTAATAGTGACAGTGAAATTATCACTTTATGCGTTTCAAACATGGTGGTTTGAGCAATTATATGGTGAGGCGATCCTTATTGGCCTCCACTGAAATCAAAGTCAACTAACAGCTATTAAAGATGAAAAACCGGAAGATTCTGAATTTCATGTAACCCATTATCTCTCCGCTCAAATCCCGCCATCGAAGATCCGTTGGTAACAACGAGAAAAGGAACCGGCACCGAGATATTATATCTAAGCACCTGCTCCAGTACCGATTGGTTTATGGCAACATCCATCGATTTACATTCAATGATCATCCACGGGTGGTGATCGGGATCGAAAACCATCAGATCGAATCTTTTTTTTAATTCGCCGAGCTGGATTTCTTTTTCAACCGCGATCATCGTGGAAGGATATTTGACTACCTGGAGCAGGTATTGTATGGTGTTCTGTCTCACCCATTCTTCCGGTGTCAGCCGAATCCATGATTTCCTTATGGGGTCGAAGATTATTTCCTTACCCTTCCCGCCGCGAATGCGGTACTCGTGTTCAGGGTAGGTTAGTAAAATCATTTAAGCACAATATAGCTGGCAACAGGGAGTGTTTCAGCAATCAAAAAATCATTTCTTTTACGGATAACGAGTCGGCTTGAGACGTTCCACGTTTGGGGCGAGCGGTGAATAAAGCGTTCATCCGAACCTATACGCCCGTCAGAACATTTCGCTAATTTAGCACCTAATGAAGACAAAAGAGGAAATAGTAGAAAACTGGCTGCCCCGCTATACCGGCGAGAAGCTGGGCAACTTTGGCAAATACATCTTGCTCACCAACTTCAGCAACTATGTGAAACTTTTTGCTGAATGGAATAATGTCGAGGTCATTGGTCTTGACAAACCCATGCAGTGCGCTACCGCAAATGACATCTCCATCGTTAATTTTGGAATGGGTAGCCCGACAGCTGCCACTGTAATGGACCTGCTCACAGCGATCAGTCCGGAAGCAGTGCTGTTCCTGGGGAAATGCGGCGGACTGAAAAAACGAAACAAATTAGGAGATCTCATCCTTCCCATTGCAGCGATCAGGGGTGAAGGAACTTCAAACGATTATTTTCCTCCCGAAGTGCCGGCCCTTCCAGCTTTCGCACTGCAGAAAGCAGTATCAACCACGATCCGCGATTACGGCGTGGATTACTGGACAGGAACCGTTTATACAACCAATCGTAGAATCTGGGAACATGACGATGTTTTTAAAGCCTATCTGCAAAAAATCAGGGCCTACGCCATCGATATGGAAACGGCAACCATATTTTCAGTGGGTTTCTACAACAAAATTCCAACGGGCGCACTGCTGCTTGTCAGCGACTCTCCCATGATTCCTGAAGGAGTAAAAACGGAAGAAAGTGATAAAAACATTACGGGTAATTTTGTAGAAAGGCATATCAAAATAGGGATAGACTCACTGAAACAATTGATCAACGGAGGACAGACAGTAAGACACCTGAAGTTCTAATCGTAAATGACGCGTAGTCTTTCCCCTAATTATATTCACCTATGTCCATTGCCTTTCCTCTTCTGCAGATCAATGAACTCAGCATAGATTTCAATGCGGAGGGGAATATTACCAGCGGTTTGCAAAAAGTCTCCATCCTGGTAAACAAGGGTGAAACGGTTGCCATCGTGGGGGAATCGGGATCAGGCAAGTCAATTACTTCTCTCTCTGTTCTTCGATTGCTTCCGATTCCACCTGCCATCATCACCGAAGGAGAAATACTTTTTTCCGAAGATGGAATTACTCAAACCAATTTGCTCAAGCTCCCGGATCATGAGATGAAAAAGATCATCGGGAACAAGATCTCCATGATCTTCCAGGAACCGATGACCTCGTTAAATCCTGTTTTTACCTGTGGTGACCAGGTGCGGGAGGCTATCCTGCTCCATCAGCACATCGGCAAAACCGAAGCAAGACAAAGCACCATCGAGCTGTTTGAGAAAGTGCAGCTTCCAAATCCAGATCTGATGTTTTCGCGTTTTCCACACCAGCTCAGCGGTGGACAAAAACAGAGAGTGATGATCGCGATGGCAATGAGTTGCAATCCTGCCCTGTTAATCGCAGATGAACCCACCACTGCGCTTGATGTAACGGTTCAAAAAACCATTCTTCAACTGATTAGCCAGCTCCAGCAACAAAATTCTATGGGCGTCATTTTTATCTCGCACGATCTTGGTATCGTGGCAGAGATCGCGGACCGGATTATAGTGATGTACAAAGGAAAAATTGTTGAAGAAGGTGTAACAGGCGATCTGCTTAAACATCCAAAACATCCCTATACAAAAAGTCTGCTTGCCTGCAGGCCACAGCTTCATAAAAAAGGCGAAAGACTACCCGTAGTTTCCGATTTCCTGACCGTAAACGCCGATGGAAGCCTTTCGCCAAAAAACGGGCATCTGAAGCCGGTTAAAATCAATAATCCAGAAACAAAGGCTCAAAAGGAGTTGATATCTGTTAATCATCTCAGGGTCACGTATCCTTTAAGAAAGAATCTCTTTGGAAAAACCCTGGAAAATCTCCACGCAGTGGATAACGTAAGCTTCCAGGTATATGAAGGCGAAACGCTCGGGCTGGTCGGCGAATCAGGTTGCGGAAAATCCACTATGGGCAGGGCAATCCTTCGACTCATCAAGCCCACCAGCGGATCAGTGTATTTTAAAGGCAGAGATGTGGCGGCCTACTCCGAAAATGAATTGCGAAAACTGAGAAAAGAAATGCAGATCGTATTTCAGGATCCTTACTCTTCTCTTAACCCCCGCCTCACTGTTGGAAAAGCCATACTTGAACCATTGGAGGTTCACCATATGCTGAAAAATACAGATGAAAGAAAATCGCGTGTGATGGAGTTGCTGAAAACAGTAGATCTGAAAGAGTCGCATTACACCCGTTATCCGCATGAGTTCAGCGGTGGACAAAGACAACGCATCGTAATCGCAAGAGCTTTGGCTGTAAATCCATCCTTTGTGATATGTGATGAATCTGTTTCATCGCTTGATGTAAGCGTTCAGGCGCAGGTGTTAAATCTGCTTAATCAATTAAAACAAGATCTCGGATTCACCGTTGTGTTTATCTCGCATGATCTTTCAGTGGTAAGATATATAAGTGATAGAATTATGGTAATGCAAGAAGGAAAAATTGTAGAGAGCGGCCTGGCGGAAGACATTTATTTGTCCCCTCAAACTGAATATACAAAAAGGCTGATCAGTTCAATTCCGAAGATAAAAGTGTACTAAAAAGAGACAGGGAGGATATCCTTACATCGCTGCAAGCTGAACTTTCTGGTGCAGTTCCATTACGTTTTCGCGGAAAAGATTATCTGTATCCATAAGGTCTTTCACTGTTTGGCAGGAATGGATCACAGTGGTATGATCACGACCACCAAAGTGTTCGCCGATAGTTTTTAATGAATTTTTCGTAAATGCTTTTGCGAGGTACATCGTGATCTGGCGCGCCTGAACGACTTCTCTTTTTCTGGTCTTTTGAAGAAGTTTATCATAGGACACGTCAAAGTAATCACAAACCATTTTCTGAATGGTGTCAATGGTGATTTCCTTTGATGATGTTTTTATGAAATTTCTAAGCACTTTTTTTGCCAAATCGAGATCGATTTCTCTTCTATTTAGCGAAGACTGTGCCAAAAGCGATATCAGAGCGCCTTCCAACTCCCGTACATTGTTGTTGATATTGTAAGCCAGGTATTTAACTACCTCCTTTGGCATTTCCAATCCATCATTTTTCATCTTTCTTTCCAGGATCTCGATACGGGTGTCGTAATCCGGCACCTGTACGTCTGCACTAAGGCCCCAGCGAAATCTGCTGAGCAATCTTTCCTGCACACCTTCCATATCTTTGGGCGGCTTATCAGATGTCAGTACCAGTTGTTTGCCTGACTGATGAAGATGATTGAATATTGCGAAGAAAGCATCCTGTGAACGCTCTGCCCTGTTAAAGAACTGAACGTCATCGATGATGAGCACGTCGATCAACTGATAGAAATGTATGAAGTCATTAATGGCATTATTGCGACCGTGATCAACAAACTGGTTGATAAATTTCTCAGAGCTTACATAGAGCACCACCCGCTGAGGCTGGCTCTTCTTTACCTCGTTACCGATAGCCTGCGCAAGGTGTGTTTTACCAAGACCTACGCCACCATATATGACCAGTGGATTGAAAGAATTGGCTCCGGGCTTTTCAGCAACGGTTTTGCCGGCTCTTCTGGCTACCCTGTTACAATCGCCTTCAATGAAAGTGTCGAAAGTATATATGGGATTAAGCTGTGGATCGATCTGCATTTTTTTCAGACCGGGAATAACGAAAGGATTTTTTACCGGATTATTTATTACCAATGGAAAATCCATCTCATTATTTGAGAAGGTCTTATAACCCTGCGCGGGAACATCCATCGTCAAGGGCTTGTTATCGTGATTTCCACTGTCAACCATAATCCTGTACTCGAGCTGTGCATCTTTCCCCAATACTCTTCGCAAAGTCTTTGCCAATAAATTTACATAATGCTCCTCCATGTATTCATAGAAAAACTGGCTAGGCACCTGGATGACTAAAACGTTGTTCTTTAACTCAACCGCTGTGATTGGTTCAAACCACGTTTTGAAGTGCTGCCATTCGACAATGTCTTTTATAATGTCCAGACAGTTGGTCCAGACTTTATCTAGAGTTTTAGGCATTCTCCTGTTAAAAAATTAGTTGAGTTAAGAATAAAATCACAATCGATTAAGTTTCATAGGATGTAAAGAAAGAGTCCGGTTTTTTTAGTAGGGGAACGAATATCAATCCTTTTTATCGAAAAAAAAACTTTTTATTCCCTTGTTTTTGTGGTGCGATTCACAGGCTAAGTCAGGCAACTGAACAAGATTTTTGGCCCGGCAAAAAAACAGCAAACCTGCCAAAAAAGTTTATGCGCGATTTGCTTGATATACAGTAACATGAGTGATTAAATTTGTGAAGCTCTGGCAAACTGTCATTGACTGAAACAGTTGAAGTTGCAACCAAAAAGCAGAAAACAAATTACTTCTGCTTTCGATTGAAGATCGCGTAAAAAAATCGAGTACAACTACGTTTATGTCAAATTCCTGAAGCGAAATTTGAACCCTAAGGGTTTTTTTCTATTGGCTTCGTAAAATAAGTTCCACGCCGTGGAACGATAATTTCAGGCAGTTAATAAAATTTTTACGATGTCAATAAACTGAATTTGTTATGTGTTGAAATCTGTAAATATTTATCATTTTATTTTTTGAAAAAAAAAATAAATCACACGCAGTAAAAGACGATGTAAGTTTGAAAATATGCGGCAGTCTATTAACTTGAATCTTATTCCCTCGATAGCAGAAAATGAAAGCCTGCTGAAGAAAGAGATCGCCGATCACACGGGTTATAAGGAAGGAGAGATCAGTGGTTTCCTTATCAAAAAAAAATCGATCGACGCAAGAGGCAGGCAGGTATATATTACGCTTAACATAGACGCTTACATCAATGAACCTTTTTTCAGCAGAGCGTTGCAGCGCATCGACTTCCAGTCTGTAGAACGCGCAGAAAATGAAGTAATCATTGTTGGTGCGGGCCCCGCGGGTTTGTTCGCTGCCCTCATGCTCATCGAGAAAGGCATCAGACCCATAATATTTGAAAGAGGAAAAAACGTGAGAGCAAGAAGACGTGATCTCTCAGTGCTTAACAAGGACGGGATTATTAACCCCGAAAGCAATTATTGCTTTGGAGAAGGTGGTGCCGGAACATATAGTGATGGCAAGCTTTACACCAGAAGTAACAAGAGAGGCGATATACACAGGATACTCAATCTCTTCGTGCAGTTTGGCGCCGATGAAAAAATTCTTTACGACGCTCATCCGCATATAGGTACAAATAAGTTACCACAGATCATTACCGCAATGAGGGAGCAGATAGAAGCCTGCGGAGGAAAAATACTTTTTGAAAAAAAGCTTGTCGACCTGGAGATCGTTGATCACAACATCACCAGACTCATCATGGCCAACGGTGATCGCGTAGATGCAAAAGCTGTTATTCTTGCAACAGGTCATTCGGCCCGCGATATTTACGAGATGTTGTGGAGAAAGGATATTACCATTCATGCTAAACCGTTTGCGCTTGGTGTACGAGTAGAACATCCCCAGCAACTCATCGACTCCATACAATATCATCAGCTATCTCGTGATGAATTTTTGCCACCCGCATCATATAGTCTTGTACAACAGGTTGGTGGTAGAGGGGTATTTTCATTCTGCATGTGCCCTGGTGGAATCATCGCACCTGCATCAACTTCACCCGGTGAACTTGTGGTAAATGGGTGGAGCCCTTCGAAACGCAACAACCCTTTTGCCAATAGTGGAATGGTGGTAGCAGTGGAAGAAAAAGATTTCCCGAAAAACAAAAATATTCCTCCGCCGCTGTCCGGTTTATATTTTCAATCTACCGTGGAACAAAAAGCATTTGAATTTGGCGGAGGAAGGTTTGTGGCGCCGGCTCAACGCATGACCGACATGATCGACAACAAAATATCAAATGATCTGCCTTCATGTTCCTATCTGCCAGGGGTAAACGCAGTTTCACTGAAAGAAATTCTTCCACCATTCGTTCATCAAAATCTTTGTGATGCTTTTCGTGCATTTGGGAAAAAAATGAAGGGCTATGTGACGAGCGAAGCGATTGTTGTTGCCACAGAATCTAGAACCTCCAGCCCGGTCAGGATCCCCAGAGATCCGGAAAAATTGCACCATCCTTCCATTAAAAATTTGTTTCCGTGCAGCGAAGGTGCAGGTTACGCAGGTGGCATCATCAGCGCTGCTATGGATGGAGAAAATGTAGCCGGAAAAATAGCCGCTGCCCTCGTTCGTTAACTCCCGCTTTCGTTTGGCAAATTCATCCATGATCCGGAATTGATCGTTATCTTGGCCCTCCCATACATTCCAATTATGAATCTGCTTGAAGTAAAAAATCTCAGGAAATATTTTGCCACTCAGAAGGCGGTAGACGATGTCAGTTTCACCGTGGAGAAAGGCACCATCTTCGGGCTACTGGGCCCTAATGGCGCAGGCAAAACCACCTTGCTTAGAATGATCACCGGCATTTTCTACCCCGATGATGGCGAGATAACTTTCGACGGAAGAAAATTCGATCCCATCGAAGACGTTCACAACATAGGATACATGCCGGAAGAAAGAGGCCTGTACAAAAAAATGAAGATCGGCGAGCAGGCCATTTACCTCACACAACTGAAAGGCCTGAGCAAGGCCGATGCGATAGCCAGGATCAAAGAATGGTTCGAGAAATTCGAGATGCAATCCTGGTGGAATAAAAAAGTAGAAGACCTGAGCAAGGGAATGAGCCAGAAACTTCAGTTTGTCACTACAGTGTTGCATGATCCGCCGCTCATCATCCTCGATGAACCATTTAGCGGACTTGACCCGGTGAACTCCAACCTGATCAAAGATGAAATGTTCCGGCTTGCAAAAAAAGGACATACCATCATATTCAGCACGCATCGTATGGAACAGGTGGAAGAGATCTGCGACAAGATCGTCGTTATCAACAGGGGTAAAAAAATCCTTGACGGAAAAGTGTCGGCCATAAGACAGCAATACAAGGAGAACCTCTTCAGGATTAGCTTCGATCAACTGCCGGTAATGACTGATTCTCCCATTTTCCAGGTCTCTTCTTCAGAAAACGCCGCGTTGATCGTAAAGATAAACGAGGGTTATAAAACCAATGACCTGCTGGAATTTTTTATCCGCCAGAATGCATCCCTGGAATCTTTCAATGAGTTGCTTCCTTCCATCAACGACATCTTCATCCGGCTGGTGAGGGATGCTCCCGCAGCCAGGCAGTTCCAAAACGTTACCGACTAAAAGCATTTTATGAACAAGATATCACTCGTTTTTCAACGCGAATATTTATCCCGGGTAAAAAAGAAATCCTTCCTGCTTACCACGATCATCGTACCTATTGTGATCGTTGGTTTTTACATTGCTATCATAATGGTCTCTATCAGCGGCAATACCAGCACGAAGAAAATTGCCGTTATCGATGAAGGCGGACTCTTTGACGGTAAAATTGAAGCCAACGCAAAGAATAACCAGCTTTTCATGCTTATCAATGGTGAAACGGAAAAGTCATTCAAGTCGAAATACCAGAAGGAGGATTACAATTCCTTTCTCTATATCCCAAAACTCGACTATAACGATCCGAAAGGAATCAAACTGCACAGTAAGTCTACCGTTGGGCTCATGGACAAATCTCATATCGAGGGAACAATTGACCGTGCCATCGAAAAGAAAAGACTCTCACTTTCCAGGATCGATCCCGAAATTTACAAATCAATAAAATCAGATATCTCCATCGACAATGCACTGGATTCGGGAACCGGTGAAAAGAAAAGCGTGGCAGGACTGGCTTACGGGATATCGTTTGCTGCCGGCTTTCTCATCTATTTTATCCTCATGATATACGGGATGATGGTAATGCGCGGCGTGATGGAAGAAAAGACCAACCGTATTGCCGAAGTTATCGTAAGCTCGGTAAAACCATTCCAGCTGATGCTCGGAAAGATCCTTGGTATTGGCGCTGTCGGGTTGACACAGTTCGCAATCTGGATCGTATTGATGGGTTTGCTTCAATCCATCATCCCGATGATATTTCCAGAATATTTTCAACAGGCTCAGGCAGGTGCAGGAACGATTGTAGCGTCAGGACCGGCTAACATGATGGCAACCATCTCCGAAGGTCTCAAATCAATTCCCGTAGCGCTGATCGTTTTTTGCTTCGTAGTTTATTTTATCGGGGGATACCTGCTTTACGCGTCCCTGTTCGCGGCCGTCGGAAGCGTGGTAAGTGAAGATCAGCAGGAGGCACAACAACTGGTTTTCCCTATTTTGATGCCGATAATACTGGGATTTGTGATCATGGTAAAAGCGGCTGGCGACCCAAACAGCAACCTGGCAGTTTTTGGAAGCATCTTTCCACTTACCTCCCCGATAGTTATGATGGGAAGAGTTACTTATGGCGTTCCGTGGTGGCAGCTGGTAATTTCTATCGTTTTACTTTTCGCGACATTTCTGTTGTTCACCTGGCTCACCGGAAAGATCTATCGCACCGCTATCCTCATGTATGGTAAAAAAGTAACCTGGAAGGAGATGGCAAAATGGGCCTTTAAAAAGAGTTAACCAATCATCAGAAAAAATTGCCTGGTACGAAAACTATCGTATTTTTATACGAATCTATTCGTAAACAATAAAACCACATTTGGTATGGCAAGAACAACATACAGGCCCGGAGTATTCCTCCTTGGCACCTTGCTAACAGCCTTTTCAATTTCTTCTGCTGACAGTTACGCGCAGGTACGAGACACTGTCGTGTCTTCTCAGAAAGATGCCTTCGAAAAAGGCATTCAGCAAATGAACAAGGCCATGGACAAACTCGACAGGCAACTGGACGACAAAAAATGGCAGCTTGAGATCGATGACAAAATGAATGCTGCGATGCAAAAGGAGGATTATGGGAAGATGGAAGCAGATTTCCAAAGGGCGATGGAGCATGTTAATTTGGAAAGTGTAAAACAGGATGTCCAAAAACAGCTGCAGGAATCATTCAGCCAAGCTGATATGGAAAAAATTCGCCGCCAGGTTATAGAGGCCCTGAGCCAGGTTGACCTCCAAAAATTGAAAGCAGACGCAAGCAAAGCCATAGCAAGCGTCAACTGGGATGATGTGAAAAAACAGCTCAGCACAGCGATGGACAAGATCAACAGCGACATCGATTTTGACAAGATTAAATCAGAACTGGCAGTTGCCGGCAGAGAAGCCAGGCGGGAACTGGAAAGGTCCAAAAAAGAAGACTTTGCCAGGATGAAAGAGAAAATGTCCAAACTGAGAGAAGAAAGTAAAAAGAATCAGTTTGAATTCGAAAGCCAAAAGTTGCACATCAATAAGCACATTGAAAAAGCAAAAACTGACATTGGGAAAGCCAGGGCAAAACTCGTTGCTTACAAGTCAATGACGGAAGAAATGGAGTCAGACCAACTACTGAAAAGAGCGGAAGATTTTACTATTGAATATAAAGGTGGTGAATTATTTATCAACGGAGAAAAGCAGAAAACAGGCGTGACGAAAAAATACAAAAAGTATTTTGAGAGGGAAAATGTGATCATTAAGAAAGAGAAAGATAACCTCATGATCAGATAGTGATGGGTTTTTTTCGGGGTTACGGAAGATGCTGCGGCTGTGGGGGTGGGTGCATGTAGTGTTATTTACCCGAGTAATAGCAGCCAGGGCGGACGCAAGGCCCGCCCCTACGAAAGGCGGGCTAACTCTTCCCTAAATCTATTTCTGTATTATCCCCGATATTCAGACTGCGACTCTCGCCTCTCAGTTCAGTATCACTTCCGATCAGCGAATGAGTAAGCACAATGTCATTGAGGTTGGCAAATGAGCCAATAATGGAGTCCTTTACAATGGAATAATTAATGGTGACCTTATCGCCGATCGCGACATTGGGACCAATAATGGAGTTTTTTATGTCACATCCCGCGGCAATACTTACAGGCTGAATAATGATGGTATTGGCGAAAATATGATCTTCAGAAATCGTATGTCCCAGCTTCTTCAGCAGTGTGGCATTGGTTTGCAACAGTGAGTCCTTTTTACCACAATCAAACCAGTTCTGCACTTTGTAGGGATGAATGATTGCACCCTGCCTGATCATACATTCGAGCGCATCGGTGAGGTTGTATTCACCATGACTCATCAGATTATTATTGATGTTATTCTCAAGGCAGGAAAAGAGGGTTTCCGTTTCTTTGATGCGATAAATACCTACCAGCGCCATATTGGATTTCGGAATCTGAGGCTTTTCAACGACCCGGGTGATAAATCCTTCTTCATTAATCTCCGCTACACCAAAATCCCGGGGGTCATCAACGCGTTTGACACCAATAGCCGAATGCTCGAGATCGAGTACTTCCTTCACATTGTATTCGCAAACAGAGTCTCCCAGCACGATAAAAACTTCATCCCCCCCAACAACCTCTTTGGTAAGATAGATAGCGTGCCCTATACCGTGACGCTCGCTTTGCTGGATGAAATGGGTTTTGAGGCCAGGGTATCTTTCTTCCACATAATCCTGGATCTTGTCGCCAAGATATCCCACGATAAATATAAATTCGCTGATGCCAGCGCCTGCCAGCTGATCCAGTATGATACTAAGAATAGTTTTTCCTGCCAAAGGAATCAGGGCCTTTGGCTGAGTGTATGTATGGGGACGCAGCTTGGTGCCTGCACCGGCGACCGGAATAATTGCTTTCATCAAATAAATATGCCTGAAATCACTTTGCCCGGCAAGGCTTCTGGCAAGTGGCTACAATCATTGTACGCCCTTACCTGTTTTAAAGAAGCATGAAAGTAAGGAAATTACACAAAACTAATCCGAAGGAGAAAATTTTATGTAAAATCTACACGATGGTTCCCGCAAAGGCGGTATCAGTTGTAAATTGTATCTATTCCAAACATTCCGTTTATTTCACGCAAGCAACTGATTTTGTTTTTACTTTTGCGCAATTCCTGGTTATAAATTATACCATTAGTGGTGCTGACCTCGCCTTAAGCCTGCATTCATCAAATTCATTTCATGCAAAGAGACACAGTTGTTTTTGACCTGATCAATAAAGAACTCGAACGCCAGCGCAATGGCATCGAGCTCATCGCTTCTGAAAATTTTGCTTCGCTACAGGTGGTACAGTCGATGGGCAATGTGATGACCAACAAATATGCTGAGGGTTATCCCGGCCGCCGCTATTATGGTGGTTGCGAGATAGTGGATCAAACAGAACAACTGGCAATCGACAGGCTGAAACAAATCTTTAATTGTGCTTACGCCAATGTGCAGCCACATAGTGGCGCCCAGGCAAATGCAGCCGTATTACTCGCGCTGATCAAAGGAGGCGACAAGATTCTCGGCCTTGACCTGAGTATGGGCGGGCATTTGACTCACGGGGCAAGCGTGAATTTCAGTGGCAAACTGTATGATCCTCATTTTTACGGAGTCAAAAAAGAAACAGGACTGATAGATTATGAAATGATGGAAGTGGTTGCCCGCAGAGAAAAACCGGCGCTGATCATTTGCGGGGCCTCCGCTTACAGCCGCGATTGGGATTATGCAAGAATCCGCTCCCTGGCTGATGAAGTGGGTGCACTGGTTATGTGCGATATGGCACACCCTGCGGGACTGATTGCAAAAGGATTATTGTCCAGTCCGTTCGATTATTGTCATGTGGTTACATCCACAACCCATAAAACACTCCGCGGACCAAGAGGGGGCATTATCCTGATGAAAGAAGACTGGGAAAATCCGTTTGGACTAAAAGACCCGAAGGGTAAAACCCGCATGGTGAGCAATCTTCTTGATATGGCCGTTTTCCCGGGTATCCAGGGTGGACCACTGGAGCATGTAATTGCTTCAAAAGCAATTGCTTTTGGGGAGACACTGAGCGACGAGTTTACAGAATATGCCAAACAAATTCTCCGGAATTCGCATAGCATGGCAAAAGCCTTTGTAAATAAAGGTTACCAGATCATCTCTGGTGGAACTGATAACCACCTCATGCTGATCGACCTGAGAAACAAGAATATCACGGGCAAGAAAGCGGAACAGGTTCTTGGCCGCGCCGAGATCACCATCAATAAGAACATGGTTCCCTTTGATGACAAGTCGGCCTTTGTTACTTCAGGTATCAGGGTTGGTGTGCCGGCGATCACAACAAGGGGCATGAAGGAAGATCACATGTCGTTCGTTGTGGATGCACTCGATAAAGTGTTGATGCATGCCGATGACGAAACAGTGATCGGGCAGGTACGCGGCGACGTACATGAGTTTATGAAACAGTTCCCGCTTTACCCGGAATTATAAGACGAATAGTATTTTATGATACAAAGAATTCAAACCATCTGGCTCATTCTCGCTGCAGCCTGTGGATTTATGCTCACGCAGCTTCCCCTTTTTGTCGGAAGATTAAGTAATCAAATTATAAAAAGGTTGCTTGCAACCGAAAGCCTCCTGCTTTTTGCGGTGAGTATCGGCACTGCACTGCTGGCGGCCGCCTGTATTTTTTTATTCAGGAACCGTAACCTGCAATTCAAACTCACGGTTACAGGTGTGCTGCTTTCCATCGGCTTGATCGCACTGGAAGTGTGGCAGGTAGAAGCCTTTAAAACAAGCAATACGTTGCTTAAAGGTTCTTATTATTGGGGGGCGCTCCTCCCCATGCTGATGGTCGTATTTTTTGTTCTCGCCTCACGCGGAATTTACAAAGACGAGCGACTCGTAAAAAGCCTGAACAGGCTTAGATAACGATCCTGTTTAATCAAAAACCAGGTATTTGCCCGTTTGGCTCGCCTTGATTTTGGTAAGTCCTTTCGGCACTCCACTGTAAACGATATTCCCTCCTGCATCACCGGCTTCCGGTCCCATATCGATAACCCAGTCGGCACTACGAATCACATCGGTATTGTGTTCGATCACAATGATGGAATGCCCCTGCGCTATCAGTGCATTAAATGATGCCAGCAATTTTTTGATATCGTGAAAATGCAGGCCTGTAGTAGGTTCGTCAAAGATGAAAAGGATATTTCCCTGCGCCTTGCCCTTTCCCAGAAAGGATGCCAGCTTTACGCGCTGAGCCTCTCCACCCGAAAGAGTATCCGAAGACTGTCCGAGTTTCACATACCCCAGTCCCACATCTCCCAGCGGTTTAATCCTGATCGCGACGTCTTTCTCATCGGCAAAGTATTCGATGGCTTCATCCACGCTCATGTCCAGCACATCAAAAATATTTTTGCCTTTGTAGGCGACTTCAAGCACTTCTTCTTTAAAACGTTTGCCGCCGCAAACCTCGCAGGTCAGGTGCACATCGGCGAGGAACTGCATTTCAACGATCTGTTCGCCTTCTCCTTTGCATGCATCGCATCGGCCGCCATCGACGTTGAAAGAAAAATGTTTTGGCAGAAATCCCCTCATCTTGCTGAGGGGCTGTTTGGCAAAAAGATCACGGATCTCGTCGTAAGCCTTTATATAAGTAACCGGGTTGCTTCGTGATGATTTGCCGATCGGATTCTGATCGATCATTTCTATCTGGCTGATATAATCAAGATCCCCCGTAAGAGATTTATGTATGCCTACTTTGTCGGCAAACTCACCTTTCAATTTTTGCAATGCAGGGTACAGCACCTGTTTGACCAATGTCGTCTTCCCGCTTCCACTAACTCCGGAAACTACGCAAAGCATGTCAAGCGGAAACTCAACATCCACGTTTTTAAGGTTGTGTTGTCTAACGCCGGTGACACTGATAGACCGCTGCTTTTTCCTGAGTGTTTTGGGTTGTTCGATCTTGTAAACCCCTGTCAGGTATTTTCCGGTCAGGCTCTCGGGATTGGCAACGATCTCCGCATAATTGCCTGAAGCGATCACCTCACCACCGAGATGACTCGCGAGCGGCCCCATATCGATTATATGATCGGCTTCCCTCATCATAAGTTCATCGTGTTCAACGACCACTACCGTATTGCCAAGGTCCCTGAGATTTTTGAGTACCCCAATAAGGTTTTCTGTATCGCGCGAATGAAGGCCGATAGATGGCTCATCAAGTATATAGAGAGAATTGGTGAGATTGCTTCCGAGGCTCCTTGTAAGCTGAATCCTTTGGCTTTCGCCACCACTGAGTGAATTGGCCAGCCGATTCAGGGTAAGATAGCCAAGACCCACGTCGAGCAATGTTTTTATCCTCGAGTGGATCTCAATCAAAATCCGTTTGGCTATGGCAAGTTCTGTTTCCGAGAGTTTGAGGGCATCAAACCACTTCTCCAGGTCGCGAATGGGCATCTCACAAAGTTCCCCAATATGTTTTCCACCAACCTTGATATATAAAGCCTCTTTTCTGAGTCGATATCCGTTGCAATCAGGACAGAGCGTTTTGCCGCGGTAGCGGCTGAGCAAAACCCTGTATTGAACTTTATATAGGTTCTGCTCCACTTCCTTAAAAAAATCATTGATGCCGTTCACTTGCCGGTTTCCCTCCCAGAGCAACTGGTATTGATCTTTCGTGAGATCAAGTATCGGGGTGTGAATGGGAAAGTTTGTGTTTCGAACGTCTTTGATGAAATTATCTTTCCACTTGCTTAACTTTTCACCCTTCCATGGAGCCACCGCACCCTCGTAAACACTGAGTCGTTTATCTGGCAATACAAGGTCTGCATCGATACCAAGCACAAGTGAAAACCCTTCGCAGGTGGGGCATGCACCAAAAGGATTATTAAACGAAAACAGGTTTGGAACAGGTTCTTCGAAAGTGATCCCGTCGAGCTCAAACTTGTTGGAAAAGTGCAATTTCTCGAGGTTGTTGACTTCGAGGTACACTTCACCTTCCCCTTCGTAAAACGCGGTTCCTATGGAATCGGCCATCCTGTGACGGTCGTCTTCGTCAAAGTCTTTTACAACAAGTCGATCGATGAGTAGAAACACATTGTCCTCACTGGCAGATTTCATCGTGGCCAATACAGAATCGTCATCCATTAGTTCCTCCATACGAAGGATCTGCTGAGCCGCATAGATCCTTGAGAAACCTTTCTGCATGAGTATATGAATGTCTTCCCGGATATCCCTGTTACGATGCAGGTTGAATTTCACCAGAATTAGCACCCTGTCGCCGGCTTTCATACCGGAAATGGCGTTGATGACATCCCCTGTATCATCTTTCTTCACGTTTCTGCCCGAGATGGGAGAGATGGTCTGACCTGCACGGGCAAACAGCAACCTGAGATAATCATAAATCTC
>JBDTEB010000561.1:0-2950 GCA_039922795.1 Chitinophagaceae bacterium | reverse complement strand
GGCATATCCAACTGCATAATTTTTACCGCCAAAATAATTGGCGGAATACATGATGTAATAAACATCACCCTTTTTAAATGTTACCGACCCTTCGGTCCAACGGCGATTTACCTCTTTTGAAGTTACTGAGAGACTCTCCCATTCAGCCTGTTTATCGGTCATCTTCACAGGAGGACGTAACAACAATACCGGTTCACCAATGACGCCGCTGAAATCCGGTTTCAGTTCAACGCCATACACCCAGCTCTCTTCAATTTCTTTATACCATCCCTTTTTCTTCGCCCATTCTGCCACTTCACTTTCAACAGGATGCTTGTAGGCACACCGGGAATAATACAGGTATAACTTTCCCGAGGCGTCAAACAACACATTGGCATCGATGATGGGGTAACCGGGATCAAAAACAGGTTTATCCGCAATGTCAACAAATGGACCTGTTGGCTTGTCAGCAACGGCAACGCCTATGCGAAAATTCTCCATTTCCTTTGTGGGATTACGTTGCCACTGGGCACTGTAAAACATATAGAATTTGCCTCGTACTTCATATACTTCGGGAGCCCAGTACGCACCATCCCAGGCCGCCAGGCTATCGCTCCACCCGTTCTTATTCGCGGCCGCCCATACCTGGCCCTCACTTTTCCAGTTGACAAGATCGGGTGATGAATATGCCATAAAGCCGTGTTTTACACCACCAGTTCCGTACATGTAATACTTATCTCCCTTCACCAATAAAACATAGGGATCTCCAAAAACTACTGGCAGCGGATTTTTGTAGGTGACTTGCTTTCCGCCAGAGGTTTCCTGGGCAAGCACCGGCTGGTTGTTTGACATAGTAATCAAGATGATTAAAGCGGTTAATATCTTTCGTGTAACAGAAAAACCAGTCAGCAATCGAGGATCGGCAAAAGGGAGAAGAAAAGCCATAGTATGAAGTTTTTGATAGTGAAGCGTGAATTAAATCATTAGAGCGTACCCTTTGTACTTGGCAAATAATTTGAAAGAGGGTCTCTTTTTACCGCCATCCTGATCGCCTTTGCAAACGCTTTAAATATCGATTCGATCTTGTGGTGTTCGTTCTCGCCTTCACAGCTGATATTAAGATTACACCTGCAGGCATCTGAAAAAGATTTGAAGAAGTGGTAAAACAATTCTGTGGGAACATCACCCACACGTTCACGGGTAAACGAAGTATTCCAGACAAGCCAGCTGCGACCTCCAAAATCAAGAAGCACTTTGGCCTCGGCATCATCCATCGGCAGCGCAAAACCGTATCGTTCCATGCCCCGCTTGTCTTTCAGGGCCAGGGCAAATGCTTCACCAAGCGTTATCGCCGTGTCTTCTACGGTGTGATGTTCATCGATGTGCAAGTCACCGTCGCATCTTACCGTCAGGTCCATTTTACCATGCCTGGCGATCTGGTCGAGCATGTGATCAAAAAAACCGAGGCCGGTTGCGATAGCGGATTTCCCCTGTCCGTCGAGGTTGATATACACCTTGATCCGGGTTTCACTGGTATTGCGTTCGTGGGTGATCACGCGCATGCCCAACCGAAGAAATGAATAGATCTCGCTCCACTCTTTTGTTTCCAGTATTATGGTTTGTGCTTTGGCGAGTTCATTTATCTTGTCCTGGATCTCCGATGCACCCAGAGTGCTGTCATTATTTAGCCAGATGCCCTTGCAGCCCAGGTTTTTCGCCAGTTGCATATCCGTGATCCTGTCACCGATCACAAACGAATTCGGTATATCGTATTGAGGGTTATTCAGGTATTTGGTGAACATGCCGATTCCCGGCTTTCGGGTGGAAGCGTTTTCAGCCGGATAGGAGCGGTCGATCAGGGTATTGGAAAAATGAATGCCCTCACCATTGAGGCTTTTCATAACGAGGTTATGAAGTGGCCAGAAAGTGTCTTCCGGAAAGTCGTCGGTACCCATGCCATCCTGGTTGGTGACCATTACGAGTTCATAATCCAGTTCCCTCGCAATGCTGCCCATGTACTGGAACATATGAGGGTAGAAGGTCAGCTTTTCGAAGGAATCGAGCTGGTATGTCGGTGGTGCTTCGTTGATCAGGGTGCCGTCTCTATCAATAAAAAGAACTCTCTTCATAAATCGGTGTTGATTTGGAATTATGCAAGATCGGCAAAAGAAGAGATCGCTTTCACAAGTAATTCATTCTCTTCCGGGGTTCCGATGGTTACCCGAAGGCAACCCTCGCAAAGTTCAACTTTGCTTCTGTCGCGAACAACTATATCGTATCGGAGAAGATGGTTGTACATGCGTTGGGGATCTGCCACCCGGATGAGCAGGAAATTAGCATCGCTTGGATAAATCATCTTTACCAACGGAACCGCTTCCAGCTTCTTTGCAAGAATGGCTCTTTGTTCTACCAGTATTTTTGTGAATGCGTTTACATCGGCAACCTGCTCAAGTGCCTCCAAAACCAGATCCTGCGTAGCCTGCCCGATATTATAGGGTGGCTTTACCTTGTTCATCCCTTCGATAATTTCTTTTCCGGCAAAGGCCATTCCCAGTCTCAGGCCAGCGAGTCCCCAGGCTTTCGAAAGAGTTTGCAACACAACGAGATTAGGATAATCATTAAGTTCCTGCGAGAAGGAACGGAACCTGGAAAAATTGATATATGCCTCATCGATCACGACGATCCCGAAATAATTATTGAGAATCGTTTCAATGTCAACCCTGTGTAGTGAATTACCCGTAGGATTATTCGGAGAACAAAGAAAGATCATCTTCGTATGTTCGTCGATGGCCTTTTCTATATTGATCAGATCGGGCTGGAAATCCGGGGTTAGCGATATTTTCTTTAGGGCGATATCATTGATATTGGCGGACACTTCGTACATGCCATAAGTCGGCGGGTTGATGATCACATTATCTTTCCCCGGCTCGCAAAACACGCGAAATAAAATATCGATGCATTCATCACTTCC
>JBDTEB010000560.1:0-3336 GCA_039922795.1 Chitinophagaceae bacterium | reverse complement strand
TCCATCACAACTTCGATCGGGCTATGTGTTATATAATGTATCCCCTGAACGGTCTCCATTATTTATATTAAATATTACAGGATGGGAGATAATAACCATCCTTATCCGTGTATAATACGCAGTGACTATGTGTTCTGAGGATAGAAGCAGGACAGGCAGTTGATATCGGGTCAGCCATCAGTTTATTTATCGCCAATTGTTTTGTTTTCCCCGGAGCCACACAATACAGGTATTTGGCTGACAGCAACATGGGAATGGTTAGCGTTAAGGCTTTTTCAGGAACGTCATGTAGAGAAGGAAAGCATCCATCATTTACCTGTTGTTGCCTGCAGGCATCATCCAATGTTACTTCTTTAATTATTTCCGGATCTTTGAAATTTGCTACGGGAGGGTCATTAAACGCCAGGTGACCATTTTCACCTACGCCCAGGCAAACGATGTCAATGGGTGCTTCCAACAGTAATTCTTTATAACGCGCGCAGGCGATCGCCAGACCATCATTGTCTAGAATTAAATTTACTTTTCGCGGTTTAACTTTTTCAAAGAGATGATTGTTTAAAAACCGTGAAAATCTTTGGATTGCATTTTCCGCCAATCCGATATATTCATCCATGTGAAACACATCTATTCTTGACCAGTCGATGCGTTGGTCATTGGCAAGGTGAGCCAGCAATTCGTTCTGTGATGGCGCTGCTGCAAATATTATTCGCACAATGTCTTGCTCTTGAAGCAAACGTTGAATTCTTTCAGCCACATCCAAACCTGCAGCTGCACCCATTTGTTCCCGTGAAGAAAATATTCGGGTTTGAAGCAGGTCAACTTTTTTCTCCAGCAAAGGCGTTATACTCATAACTCGCTTAGTTATTGTAATACATGAAAACTTTTCAATTAACCATTCCCGCAAGGGTGGTAGGGGTAAATATAACACGTCCACCCATCCGTAAGTCCCTCATTTCCATCCGATTTCATTAAGGTGTTTGTAATAGGCATTAGCATATCGCAGCATTCCCAGGTCAGTCGGATGTGTTCCATCAACCATGGTATCCATGTCCTGCCCTAATTCCTTTTTTGACAGTATACTTATATGTCTGATTCCCTGGGATTTGAGGTCGGCAAAAGCTTTGTGATTGATGGTATTAATCTTGAGGTAAGCCGCACGCTTAACGGGATTGATTGGGGCATCCGTATAGCCAAAATGATCTGTTAGTACAATGGGTGTTTTAGGATGAGATGTACGAATATTTTTCACCGCACTGGTAATCCTGTTGTAGATATCATCTTCTTTAAAACCTGTAAGATTGGGAAGACAATCAAGGATGAATACACCCGCATCGAGTTCATTGATTAAACTGATAACCGACTCATCCAATCTTCCTGTTCCGGAAAACCCAAGATTAATCAGGGGTGTGTTTGTCTTACGTGACAGGATGGCTGTCCAGGCCATACCCGGTCTTGATGCGCAAGCTCCCTGGGCGATGGAAGTTCCATAAACAACTATGGGCTTTTTTTCTCTTACTTTTAAAGGAACGAAAGTCTTTTCTTTTGGTACTCCTATTTCCAGCCACTTAACGGTATTATACAGCGGAAGATGCAATCGGTATTCGATGCCTGATATGGTATCATGTTCCAAAGGTTTCAGATCGGTGAACCTGAATTGAATCGTGTCTTTAAAACTGTACTTACCCGCACACCATAAATAGCTTCCGTCATTCTTCACCCCATATAAGTCAATACCGCTTACACCGGTTGCAGGCATGTGAGGAAAAGCTATTGGAGCTTCTACAACATAGCGAATTGTGATTTGTGCTGCATTTGTCTTAAACCGCACAATTAAACCGGTAGAATTCTTCGACAAATTCCATACAGCTTCAGTTACTGTTTTTTTTGCACGTTCCGGTAAGCGACTGAAAGGTTGGCCAACTTCTGTTGGCCATGCCTGCCCTTCTATTGCCGAAAATGACCCCTTCATTGGATTCCACCAACGAATCAGGGTATCGGTCTGAGCCATTGATCGTTGGGCCAACAGGCAAAAACCCAGCATCAATAGCATTCTGGCGAATGGTACCATCATATTTACGCACTAATAATCGTTTTTCAAAACTGAACCTACTAATTATAACCAGGATTTTGTGTCACTTTAGGTTCCAGACTTAACGTAAGCGCATTGATTGGATTCAGTAATAAATAATCTTTTCCCCGGTTGGATTGCAATGAAGGCACCAGGTCAAATGCTTTGCCAAATCGAACCAGATCCCACCATCTTTTTCCTTCGTAAGCCAGCTCAAATAATCGCTCCTGCAATATAGCGGCATCATTTACCTCTTTTGTACCATTTTGAAAGATGTGGGCACTAAAGGCGGTTCCGTAAGCTCTTTGCCTCACGAGATTGATTTCGGCAGAAGGATCCTGACCTAAACCGTTCTTTGCTTCCGCCTTCAACAATAATACATCCGCATATCTATACAGAATAATATCGTCCGCAAAGTACCTTGTTCCACTGATCACCGTGCCATCTCCTTTATTAATCACGGAGCCAAAGACGGTTTTTGCACCCGATGTCGGGTTTATATTATATACTTCAATAAAGGTGGCATTTCTACGCTGATCGTCGGTGGTGAATTGGTTTCGTACCAGGGCCGATGGCGACCAGATATTGTTACCACCCAGCTGTCCAACTGCGGCTTTACCTGCGGGATCAGTGGTGGCAACATACGCGGTTGTGACAGAAAGCCATCCGTTGAAAAAATAGTTATCTATTGCCTCAACTGCCACATAGTTTACGGCCATGAGCACTTCCTTGTTTCCCTTGTTGTTGTAATCGAATATGGTAGAAAAGGCTGGCAACAAAGTCGCGTCGGCAGTTTGTGCTGCATTACATGCGTCAAGGGCTGTCGTCAGGTCAGCACTGCCGCCACCCATGCGTTTCGCTGTCCATAAATACAGGTCTGCCTTTAAAGCATTTGCAGCAGGTTTCGACCATAAATTTCTTCCAGTTTGAAATGTATTGGCTGGAAAAAGTTGAAGCGCCTTTTCTATATCAGATTTGATCAGGGCAAACACTTCAGTTAGCGAAGATTTCGGAATTTGAACGGCTTCAAAATTGTAATCTTCCAGCGGCGTAGTTCTTATTGGCAACTCGCCCCAGGTGCGGGCCATCAGGAAATAAACATAAGCACGCATGGTGTAAGCCTGTGCTAAAAAATCATTTCTGCTTGCTTCGGTTGAGAAGGAAACACCGGGCGCATATTTGATGATTAAGTTGGCCGCATTGACAATCGAATAGTAGCCTGTCCAGGTAATTAATGGGGTAGAAATATTTGCATCTATGGTATTTTG
>JBDTEB010000559.1:0-9614 GCA_039922795.1 Chitinophagaceae bacterium | reverse complement strand
TATAGCAAGGCCGGTTCACGTCCGCTGATTGATGTGGCACTGTTTGCGATGAAAAATGATACCGCTCAGCAAATTGTATATTCTCCCGGTCAGCCCAATATTGTAAAAGGACCAAACGGTTTCGAATGGTGGCTGGTTTATATGGCCGATCAAACGGATGAGCGTCGCAGTCAGTATGCTGACCGTGTGCATTTTTTTGATAAAACCATGTACGTTGATGGTATCACGGGCAAAAATGTTTCCGGCTTCCATCCCTTGCCGTCACTACCCTCGGTAGGCGATATTTTTGACGGGAAAACCATTGATGCGGATCGCTACCGGTTTTTATCGGGCAAGCTTGCAGTGGCAGACGGAGAGGCGCACCAGGCAGGAGACGCCCCGCTCGAAGTGCTTATTAAAGATGCTCCAGCGACTAATTATCTTTTTGAAGCCGGTATAAAGCCGGGTTCGGTTCTCGCAGGTGTATTTATGTGGTACCAGGATGCACAAAACAACATGAAGGTTATATTCAACCGCGATCGCAAACAACTCCAGGTGGTGACAAAGCAAAATTCAATTCCGGGCATCCGAAACATACCGTTGCCAGCAGACTTCAAATACGATGTTTTCCATAACATAACTATAAGAAAAAATCATTCGCAGTTTCAACTGGAGATTGACGGGTTGAAGTTAGCCGGGGCATTTGAGTTCTTTACAAGTTTTTCCGGCAAAGGCGTTCCCGGGTTCTACAGTTCGCCCGGCACAACGGCGTTCGATGGAATGATTTACACCAAAGGTTTTGATGAATATGATACCGGATTTGCAGGATGGCAGGTTGCAAGTTCGGGCAAAGCGTCATCGGGTCAAACAGCCGCCAGCTGGATAACAGATTCAGCCGGAAGCCGGCCACTAATAAAAAACGGCAATAATAAAATTGTTAAAGGAGATTTGTTGCAGAACTATGAATTCGGTGTACAGGTAAGCAGTCGCGATACTGTTGGCGCAGCCGGCACTTACCCGGTTTATATCGATGAAAAAAACTGGGTAAAGTCAGCACTGAATTTTGCCAAAGGCACGTTGGTCATAACCAGCATGAACAATGGCATACCAGGCAAATCCCTGGAACTGTCGCTCCATCAAACTTCACCAAAGTATGCTGACATCAAGTATTCGGATTTTGCAGAAAATATATACCCTTTGCCTTCATTAACACAAATTGATGGTTTGCGTTTGAGTCGATGCCCGGTTTACAATCCGGACACGCTCCTTACCGACATGTATAAAAAAATGGAGATCATGTACCGGTCAGCAGGAACGTGGAAACCGTTGGCCAGCCTGCATAAGGAGGAATCCGATCATCCGGGGTTTGATCATCTTGTGTTCGATCCCATTTTTGCCGACGCACTGCGGTTTACCAACAAGGGTGCGGATGGCAGCAGGTTTATTTATAAAATATGGGTGGAAGAAAAAGTACGTCTTTCATACAATTTGCGTACGCGTAAAACAGGCAATCAAATCGTTTTCTTTATCGACGGAAAAAACGTGGCCAGTCTTGAACATTCGTTTGGACCATCCAAGGTTGGATTGTTTACTGAAAATAATGACTCCGGTTTCAATGGTGCCATCTTATATGATCTGCCGGGTAATTCTTCAAACTTCATTCAAGTGGAAAATTTGACAAGTATACCTTAAAGTGTCAGGCAGTTTACACGAAATGATGAACCTTAAAACCTACAAAATATTAGGCAGCAAATAAATTACCAATAAAACACTTCCGGCAATAATAGAAAGTGTAACCAGCACCGATAACCAGGGAGATGGGAAATATGAATTTGTACTCAGCTGCTTTTCGATATGCCGATAGCGAAGAAACGCCAACAAACTTATAATAGCGCCCATTGCAACCATGATTACCCCAACAATGGCAGAGTATCCTTTCCCCTGAATAATTGCTTTTTCTCCCAGTGCAATAGTTATTTGACGTATGAACAACGCGAATTTTACAATCACAAATCCAAAGCCCATTAGTGCAATACTTGTTCGTATCCACGCCAGGAATGTTCTTTCATTAGCCAGGTGATCTGCCGGACTGCCACCCCTTTTTTGTGTATCAACTTCTTCTGTGTGCAATTATTATATTTTAATTAAAGAAGATACTACTCTGAATAAATTAATCAATTTTATAATTACAATGGAGATCTGTGAAGCGGTCTATGCGTCTGCCTGTTTGTCCACATAAAGCCGGTTAACAATGGTCATGATTATAGCGACGACCGGCGTAGCCAGCAGTATTCCCCAAAAACCTGCAATCAAGCCCATCGCTACCTGTCCGAAAACGATGAGTGCGGGCGGTATGTTGACCATTTTTTGCTGAATAAGTGGCTGGGTAACCGCACTCTGCACAATTTGAATTCCTGTGTACAGGCACACTACCAGGATGGCCGCAGTAGTTCCCTGCGTTAAAGCCAGTAGCAGCGCGGGCACCACCGCTATGATCGGACCGAAGTTGGGGATGAAATTCAGCAGACCTGCGATAAGTGCCAGCGTGAGTATTAGCGGCATACCAATTGCCCACAGTCCGAGGCCGGTAAGGACGGCGATAAATGCAAATCCAAAAAGTTGACCTTTAAGCCAGTTACTAAGCACTTTGGTTAGTTCGTGCAATAAAGAATCGGTCTGTCTTTTTGCGCCTGCCGGCATCAGTTTTATGAATCCCTTCCTATAGACTCCGGGACCAGCCGTAAAGAAAACACCCAACAGAATTACAATATATAGATCACTTAAAATACCAAAACTGGACGAAAAGAAATTTCTGGCAATACCCATAGCCTTCTGGTTATCGCCGGAGCTGTTAAGGAAGTCAAGGAGCCTGCCGCCGACAGGACTCTGCTTCAACATTTCCTTTGCATTTTCGAGTTCCGATGGCAGCGTGTCGGCCAGCGAAGCCATCTGGGCTTGCAGTCGATAGCCTACAAACCAGGAGAACAAACCAATTATGGCCATATTAATAATAACAGAAAGCGCAAGGCTCCATTTCGGGCCTGAACCAAGGAACCTGCGGATGAGGTGCGCAAAGCCGTGAAAATAAACGGCCATTAAAACGCCGGCGAGGGTAAGCATTAAGACGCTGAGGATGGTCTTAAATAAAATCAACAGCACTACTACAAGTGCGAAGATTCCTGCTACGATCCACACTTTACGTGCGTACCCCGGTAAGGTGGTTTGACTTTCAACGGTATTTTGAGACATAATTTGGAGGTAATGACAAATACTTTTATTTCACCACCATCTGGTTGTCTAATTTTTTGATCTGCAGGGAAGATAATTCGGTCATCAGCGGCTGTAGCATCGCCTTGCTGATATTACCACGTAAAATCACTGTGCCGGCGGCCACGTCTGCTTCCACACCCTGATATTTGCTTACAATGCTTAGAACAGAGGAACGAAGCGTGAGATCCGTTTCTTGCAGTTTCATGCTTATTTGATTGTTTACAGAGTCCAGATGCTCGTTCTGCCTGAGTTGCTTTTCGATTTCTGTGGCGCAATCGTTGCCTGCACATTCGCCGGTGAGAGTAACAATACCGCTATTTACTGAGGCTGAGATACCGGAATACATGGCATTCGCCTGCATCTGTTTATCCAGCTCTTTTTTCAATTCCTCATCGTTAGGTTTACTACTGCAGGAAGCCAGGCCGAGCAGGCTAATACTCATTGCAACGAACGTGTACTTAATGAAATGTTTTTTCATGAGCTTGATATTTGTATGGGTTAAATAAATCATTTCCAGTTTGTCAAAAGATTACAAAGGGGGTGCCAGAGGAGTGTTCTGCACTTTTGCAGGATGACTTCAACATAAAAGTATGTATATTCTGGTGGATCGATTTAATTACCGATGTTCAAAAAGCAATCACAGGGCGCTTTGTAGAGCCTTTTGCCCATGGAATCAAGCATTGGGAAGGAAAAAAGCGATATTATACATTTCCTTTTTTTAATTCTTCTATAGCATGAGTGGCTGCACGAGCCGTCAATGCCATAAATGTGATGGAGGGATTTTGCGTTCCCGTAGATGTCATGCAGGCTCCATCCGTGACAAATACATTCGAACACTCATGCAACTGATTCCATTTATTCAATAGCGATGTTTTGGGATCTTTACCCATTCTTACGCCACCTACTTCATGAATATCGAGACCCGGTGCCTGCTTGCTATCCCTGGTGGAAATATTTTTACAACCTGCTTTATCAAGCATTTCAGCACCTTGTATCAAAAAGTCTTTTATGGATTTTTCGTCGTTGTCATCATAGCCAACGTCAATCGATAATAAGGGTATTCCCCATTCATCCTTTTGATCTTTGCTCAGTGATACACGACTTGTTTCTTTGGGAATTGTTTCACCCTGCATCATCATTGAAACACCCCAACCGCCGGGTTCTGATTTCGATTGTGTAAAAGAATCACCCATCTGATCGCCGGGCACAGCATGATTCCAGCCTGAACGATAGGCGCTGAAAAATACCATGTATCCACGAAGAAAATCCATCTCCTGCTTATACACATTTCTGAAATTAGGCATCATCACCGCACAGGGCCGACGACCATAATAATACGAATCAAGAAATTCGTTCATAGTTGCGTTGAGGGTTCCCCTGTAATTTTGAAAAGCAATGTATTTACCCAGCAATCCACTGTCATTGCCCAGTCCGTCCGGGAAACGTTTTGAAATGGAATTGAGTAATATGAGGTTTGTATTTAAGGTGGCCGCATTTACAAAAATGATCTTTGCGAAATATTCTGACACCTGTTTTGTTTGCGCATCAATTACCCTAACGCCGGTGGCTTTGTTTTTTTTATCATCATAAATAATGGAATGAACAACCGCATTGGGGCGTAGCGTCAGGTTTCCTGTTTTGGCCGCCCAGGGTATCGTTGAAGAATTGGAACTAAAATAACCTCCAAACGGACAACCACGCTGACAAAGATTTCGGGCCTGGCACCTTCCTCGCCCTTGCTGTAAATGGATTTCTTTTGGTTGGGTTAAATGAGCACAG
The DNA here is from genome assembly GCA_039922795.1 of Chitinophagaceae bacterium. Taxonomy (GTDB): domain Bacteria; phylum Bacteroidota; class Bacteroidia; order Chitinophagales; family Chitinophagaceae; genus JADCRZ01. The sequence goes on along the minus strand of JBDTEB010000559.1, from coordinate 4,586 downwards.
CGTCCAATGATCACATTCCGGTCTTTGTAGTGACCCATAATGCTTTTCTGCATAGATTTTTCCACCGCGTTCATTTCCCATGCGGGCAGAAACTCTCCATCCGGTAAGGTCTCCAATCCATCCTTGCTGCCACTTATCCCAACAAATTTTTCAACGTGACTGTACCAGGGAGCCAGGTCCGAATAACGAATTGGCCAGTCGACGGCGAACCCGTCACTGGCAGGTCCCTCAAAATCATATTTACTCCATCGCTGTGTTTGTCTCGCCCATAGCAGCGACTTGCCGCCCACCTGGTATCCGCGGATCCAGTCAAAAGGTTTTTCCTGGATGTAAGGATGCTCCTTATCTTTCACAAAAAAATGCATCGCATCCTCTTTAAAAGCATAACATTTTGAAACGACAGGATTTTCTGTTTTTTCTTTTAAAGGCAGGTTATTGCGATGGGGAAGATCCCATGGGTCTTTTGACATTGTCGGATAGTCCACCAGGTGCTTTACCTCTCTTCCTCTTTCCAGGACGAGGGTTTTTATTCCCTGTTCGCAAAGCTCCTTAGCTGCCCAGCCACCACTGATACCTGATCCGATTACAATAGCATCGTAGGTATTTTCTTCGACACCTTTTATGTTGATGTATCCCATTATGTTTCAGATTGCTGAAGTCTTTATTTACCCCCGACCTGCCGAAGACTGGAAAAGATTTACGCTAATATAAACTTTTAGGTCGCCCATGACTTATCACCCTTTTTATAAGGAAGGTCTCCCTTGAAAGAACCTGGTGTTTGTATATATCGTAAAGATTTGGTAGCACCCGGTTGGGAAGTAAAATAACCAAATAATACCAGGTTCTTCAGGAGAGGATAAAATTGCGGCGTGTTTTCTTTCATGCTGCTTTGAATTTCCTGTTGAGTCCGCCCTGTTTGGACAGCATCGCCTTTTCCGGGTTCAACTTTGTTCTCTTTATTATGCTTCGGCGTCTGGAGTTCTAAAGAACGAAGGATATCCCGTTTGTGTGGGATGGTCAAATTAACAAAGTCACTGGCATATTTAGTCTTGCTTAATTCCTTTATTACGCTGATTCCAGTCCAAAAAGTATTCTGTTCAACTACGGTGTAACAATCTGTAACGTACACTTTGATGAATTCCCCAATTCTGGCTGCCCTCGCTCCCGGCGAATCCGTTGTTGCCGGAATAATTGTTTCTCCAATTTCATTAAGGAGATTTATATTTTCTTCAGAAAAATATTCCTCTTTGACTGCAGACCCACATGATGAAAAAATGAATGCCGGACCAAGGATCGATACCGGAACAATAATGGCCACCGACGAGAGGAAACGCCTTCTTTTCATAAAACAAATTAAGCTGAATACGAGTTTGCTGTAAAGATTCAGGAAAATTACATCTTAAACTCTATCCGTAACAACTAACAGCGTCATCTTGAGCAAAAAAAAAGGCGTGATCTTTCGACCACGCCTGTACGCTGCAAAATTAAAAATATTATTTTGCCGCTGGCATCAGAACGGTATCAATTACATGAATTACACCATTACTTGCTTTTAAGTCTGTAGCTGTTACAGTTGATTTTCCACCTTTGGCATCTGTAAGAACAACTTTTCCGTTTTCGATGGAAGCGGTAATCATACCTCCCTCTACTGTGGTCAATTTCGCTTTGCCATTACCTTTTTTTATTGCCGCCATAACCTTTGCTGCGTCAAGATTTCCTGCTACCACATGATAGGTAAGAATGCCTGCGAGTTTGGCTTTGTTCTCAGGCTTCAGCAGTGCATCCACAGTTCCTGCAGGAAGTTTTGCAAAAGCCTCATTTGTCGGAGCGAACACGGTAAACGGACCTTTTCCCTGGAGGGTAGAAACGAGATCAGCCGCCTTTACTGCCGCTACCAGTGTTGTGTGATCCGGAGAGCCTGCCGCTACGCCCACAATGTCTTTCGACTGAGCCGTTGCTGCCAATGTCAGGAAACTCATTGACATCATTACTACCATACTTTTGATTTTTTTCATAACCGTTGATTTATTTTAATTAAAAATGAAAATGCATTGCTGAAATCTTATTTCTAAAGAATCGAATACTCAGATCCTTTAAAAACCCTGTCAAAAATTGCTGATAATTTGTTTAATTTTTTGATAGAAACATTAAACGTTTCTTGAAAGAGAAAGGTTCAGCAATGGGGGAAAAAAGTTGAAGTTTTTTCTCAAACCCATCTTGTTGAAGAAAGAAGAGAGTTATGGTTCTTTTAGATCCACAAAATTATAAACTGCTAGAAGTCAGTAGAGCAGCTGAAAAGAACTGCATTTTTGCGCTTCTTTGAAACCGGTCGGCGGCGAAAGTCAGGGCCTGGCATATGGGAACTTCCTGATCACCTGAGTGGAATAATAGGTGTCGTTTCCATTACTCGCGATCGTGCCGGATTGATCGAGAGCGAGAAAACCATCCTCTCCGAGAATTTGATCTTCCATCATCACAAAAATAACCCTGCCGATAACTAAAAAGGTGTCGTTCAGTTTGATGGGAATTATTTCCGCGAGCCTGAGTCCGATCTTTACCCGGCTTTCTTCCACAAAGGGAGCTTCGATTCCTGCAATGAATTGAGGGGTGAGCCCAGTAATATCAAATTCGGATTGATCGACAGGATATTTCGCACTGGTTTGATGTGCTGCTTCAAGAAATGAAGGGTGAATCTGGTTGATTGTATATACGCCGGTACTTTCTATATTAGACAGCGTATGGGTGGTGGAAGTTCTTGGCCGGTTGATGAAACCGATCAATGCCGGGTTTGAACCAATATGGACAATACTGCTGAACATGGCTACATTCGTTTGTCCGTCTCCGTTAATTGTTCCGATAAGGTTGGCTGATTTGAATCCTGTAAGGCTGTTGATAAAATTGGCCCGGTAAATTTTTTCCCAGCTTTCAATGTCGGAGAGGTTGAATTGTTGCATGATATTTTTGTAATCAAGGGAAACAGCAGAATGGGTAAAAAGTTCCAACGCTGTATTTATTTTGCGATATTGCGGACGGCCAATTGAATCAGCCTGGTCATTTTCCATTTATGCATAGAAAGTTCCGGATAGTTATCACCGTCATCCTTCTTCTCAGCCCTTTCCTTAGCCTTTCTCAAAAAGTTACACCAGAGGAATCTCGCCTGTTTACATTATTGAGAAAAGAATTTGTGGCTGCCAATGCCTACAAGACGGTGGCTTTTGTGGAGCAGCGCTGGAGGCTCGCCGGGAACTGCGGCTTTAATGAAAGTATTTTTTATGTAGAAAAAATACTGAAAGATGCGGGCTTTGTAAAAGAAAAAAAGGGCGAAACTGATGCAACACTTACATACAGGATTGAAACGAGGCCGATGCAAAGGTCTACCTGGGAGCCGATTAATGCCCAGCTTTCTATCGTGGGTGAAAGCACACCATTGTTGGCATTTACAACAAACCGCAACATGCTGGGCTCATACTCCGGATCTACCGGCAAAGATGGGGTAACTGCGGAACTGGTTGACATAGGCAAAGGCACAGAAAAAGAAATGGATGGCAAGAATTTAAAGGGCAGGATAGTGATGGGTGACGGAGGAATAGGCGGCTTATTTGCAAAGGTAATGGCGAAAGGCGCGATTGGTGCGCTGGGCTATTCGCTGCCAGCATATACGCAACCAACCAAACATCAGCACTCCATTCAATTTTCCGGCATTCGCCTCAACGCCAATGACAGTTCCCAGCGCGATAAATGGGGGATCATTCTTTCTTACGCAGCAAAAGAAAAACTGAGGGTAGCCTTGGCCAAAGGACCGGTATCTGTAAAGGTAGTAACTGAAGCCAGGACTTATCCTTCGGAAGAACTAACAATTGTTGCGAACGTTCGGGGTTCTGTGGCACCGGACGAACGTTTTGTTTTCAGTGCACACGTGCAGGAACCCGGCGCGAATGACAACGCAACAGGTGTGGGAACGCTTGCTGAAATGGCCCGCATCACGGCCGGGATGGTCAAATCTAAAAAGCTTGATCCCCAACGGACGATTACTTTTCTTTGGGGTGACGAGATTGTTTCAACGGGTAGGTATATACGCGATGACTCCCTGCGGGCAAAAGGGATCAAATGGGGGCTCAGCCTGGATATGGTTGGCGAAGATGTAAACAAAACGGGTGGCAGTTTCCTGATAGAAAAGATGCCTGACCCTTCGGCTATCTGGACAAGAGGTAAGGAGAAACACACCGAATGGGGTGGGTCTGTGCTCAAGGAATCAGATATGTTTCCCCATTATTTTAACGACTTCCTGCTAAACCGGTGCCTGGTTGAAGCAAAGGCAACGGGGTGGGTAGTAAATACAAACCCTTTTGAAGGAGGCAGCGATCACACGCCTTTTCTCCGGGCAAAGATTCCCGGTTTGCTGATGTGGCATTTTACCGATGTATTTTATCATACCGACGGCGACCGGCTCGAAATGGTTTCTGCGGATGAAATGAAACACGTAGGAGTAAGTGCGCTTGCCACGGCCATCCTCCTTACCAGTTCCGATTCAAAAACTGCCATCGAACTTATCGGGGGTATTACCTCTAACGCCCTGGAAAGAATTC
>JBDTEB010000558.1:0-5349 GCA_039922795.1 Chitinophagaceae bacterium | reverse complement strand
TGTATCCGGAGAACGCCGGGAAAAGCAGTCCGATCAATTCAGTCGCCCACTGGCCGATCTGTTCGTTATCTGGCACCATATCTGTAGCAAGCTGCTTCCTGTAAATTTCGTTGTAAAAAAGCTGCATTTTCTTATTTATCTCCGTGATATGCATGAAACAAATTTAGGCATTAGATGCTGATTGCAGCGTGGCCACCGGCCATTTTGCGATAAGGCGATCTCAACCAAACACCGTGGTAAACCGCTCCAGCGCTGCATGAAGATCGATTCCTTTTCCAAGTACCCCCTTAAATAAATCCCCTTCTGACTTTATCCGCGTCATCATCGTGTTTATATTAAAATCCCCCATCTTCAAGCCCTTTTTTATTTCATCCCAGTGCAATGGCGCCGAAGCCGTGGCACCTGGTTTTGGTCTGAGGGAATAGGGAGCCGCGATCGTTTGGATCGCACGGTTCTGCAAAAAATCGAGATAGATTTTTCCCTTCCGCTTTTGCGGGCTTCTTTCAAGACTGGTAAAACTACCCAGCTCCTGGTGAGCAATCGTAACAACAAGCTCCGCCAGTTGCTTCGATTGCTCATAATCGTACGCTGCGCCTAAAGGAATATAAATATGGATGCCCGTCGAGCCCGAAGTTTTCGGGAAAGAAGGAATAGCTACCGCATCAAGAATTTTATGCACCACCCTCGCAACCTCGATCACTTCGTCAAACGTATTCGTGTCCGGGTCGAGATCTACCACGCACCAGTCGGGATGGTCAGGGGAACTAATCCTGCTGTGCCACGGATTCATTTCAATACATCCCAGTTTCGCGATATACATCAGCGAGGCCTCATTCGTACAAACCAGAAATGTTTTGCCTCCATCTTTGGTCGTGTTCTCGTAATCGTGGGTGATTATCCATGGTTCCACCTTACCTGAAACATTTTTCTGGTAGAAGCTTTCACCATTGATTCCGTTAGGATGCCTGTTCAGCGATTGCGGCCGATCGAGCATATAGGGCAACATGTATGGAGCTACCTGGTAATAATAATTGAGCATGTCACGCTTGGTTATCTGCTCATCAGGCCAGTAAATTTTGCTTAGGTTCGTAAACTTAAGATCATGGCCATCGATTTTCCGCGTCTGAGATTCATCCTTGGGATTCAGCAGGCTTTTACGATCGCCTTTCGTTACTGGTTTAATGACCTTTTCCACAGCCTTGATTTGTTTCCTGTCGACGGCTTTCGTCGTGCCCTCGGCCACAGCCTTATCCTTTTTGCTGTCGACATTTTTCTCCGTGCCCTCAGCCACAGCCTTACGCTTTTTGCTGTCGACGGCTTTCGCCTTGCCCTCGGCCACAGCCTTATCCTTTTTGCTGTCGACATTGTTCTCCGTTCTCTCGGCCATAGCCTTACCCTTTTTGCTGTCGACGTTTTTTTCCGTTCTCTCGGCCATAGCCTTACCCTTTTTGCTGTCGACGGCATTCTCCGTGGTTGCTGGCAGATCCTGTTTTTTGTTCACCACTTTCTCCGTATCCCCGGCCACATCCATAACAACCTCTTTGGCTGCCTTATCTTCTCTCAGTCCCTGGAAAGACGCATGGCGCATCACTCCTTCAGCAGTGAGCTCCTGATAACGCACCTCGCAAATCAATTCGGGTTTCAGCCAGGTAATTCTCGCCTTCGGCGGATTTGGCCGGAAGCGACTTGGCTTGTTCACTGAAGGAACTACCGGGAACGGACATACGCCGGTTTGTAGCGCATTCATTTTCGCCAGAAGATCGATGCGCAGCTTTTCGGTAAATCCTGTCCCTACCTGCCCAATAAATTTTAGTTCTCTCCCTTCATTGACGCCAAGCAACAGCGAACTGAAATTTTTCGAAGTCTCTTCATTTCTTGTGTAACCGGTGATGAGCGCTTCATGCCGTTGACCCGTTTTTATTTTCAACCATTCGCGGGTGCGCAAGTTGGGCGAATACAGGCTGTCGGCCTTTTTTGCAATAATCCCTTCGAGCCCCATCTGCTGGGCCACCGCTAAAAATTCTGTAGCAGACGTTTCAAAGTTTTCACTGATCCTGATTATGCCTTCCCCTGGAATGATAGCCCGCAGTATCTCACGTCTTTGTATAACCGTAAGCCGGGTGAGATCCTTTCCGTCAAGCCAGAGAATATCAAAAAGATAATAGACCAGGTCGCCATCCGCCTCGCTGCGCCAGTTCTGGAGATCACTAAACTTCGTGATTCCCTTTTCGTTTAGTACTACGATCTCGCCATCTACCACAGCTTTTACGGGCCAGTCTTGCAAAGCTTTAACAACAGGATAAAATTTTTCATTAAATGAATTATTGTTTCTTGACCTGAGTTCAGCAACCTTTGTATTGACATAACCTACGGCCCGGTATCCATCCCATTTTACCTCATAAATCCACTCGGGATCGTCAAAGGGTTTATCGACAAGGGTGGCAAGCATGGGACGAAGATCTTTCGGCATGGGCGTTTTTACCAACCCCTTATGCGCAGCCAATGCTTTTTTTATTGCTGCAGTCAATGAGGACGAGCTCAGCTTTTTCTGTGCACCGGTTTTTTCCGGAATTTCTTCTTCAACCTCTTCCTTTAATTCTTTCCGGGAACGATTACTGATCCATTTTTTTGCTTTCTGATCAACTGCCACCTGCTCAATCGTTTTTTTCGACACAACCGATTTATCCTTTAAGGTAACATCCACTTTTCCGGAATATTTGTCGGTCTTTTTTATCAGCAGCCAGGAATTATCATCGCGGTTTTTTGATTTGACCAGGGCAAATTCGCCATTTAGTTTTTTTCCTTTAAGTACGATTCGCATGGATCCTGAATCCATTTCTTTGGCAAGCAATTTCTCCATCGCAGCATAATTGGTCGTTGCTTCTGCGGGGGTGTAGGTCCCCTGGTCCCAAAGAATTACCGTGCCCGCGCCATAGTTCCCCTTCGGGATAATGCCTTCAAAATCTTTGTAATCGAAAGGGTGGTCTTCCACGTGCATGGCCAGCCTTTTATCTTCCGGATTCATGGAAGGGCCTTTTGGTACCGCCCAGCTTTTCAGCACACCGCCTAACTCCAGCCGGAAATCGTAATGCAGGTGAGAGGCGTTGTGCTTTTGCACGACAAAGATGAGTTCGGTGCCCTTCTTGCCCAATTCAGCTTTGGGTTCCGGGGTGTTGTCAAACTTTCTTTTCTTTTTATATTCTTCCAGGCTCATAAGGAAATTTACCGTTTTGTACGCAGGATATAAATAAGAATATTATGCCAGCCAGCCTTTTTTATTTGGTCCTTGAAGCTGATCATTGCCGAAACTTGCTGCTCCAACAGCAAAACATCGGAAGATTCCAAACTAATCTAGCTTGCGGGAAGTTTAAATCGAGGAAAATATCTAGCGGACAAGGACAATCGAACGTTGTATTATTTCCCGAATGAATACCTTTCAGGAAAAGCGAATCTCGACGACGTATTGACAACAACTGCCATTCACCCGGGACTTCTCTGGCTTTAATGAGCAGAATGACCCTTAATGCCAGGGAACCCGGCAGCCGCGACCTGCGTAAAAGGAAATGGTTATGACAGGGGCCTCGCCCTGCTCACAACCATTTCTTAATTCGCTGCCGATTACCCTGGGTGGTCCGCAGCCCCCCGAATTAACGGGAACTTATGTTCCAGTATGCCGGAGCAATCTTGATTCCTCTTTCCATCCGGATTTTGTACGCTGTTCCGGGTTGCGCATATAAAATCATACTTATCACAACGGCCTGATCCAGATATTCCTGTAGCTGATAGCAGCACTCGGATCACCATGATCCTGCAACATGATTGGTGCTGGTCCGTGTTTGGTATAACTTGGCTGACCAATATATTTTGTTCCGCCTGTAAGCACTGCGTGATTTTGAACTACCACACCATTAAATATTACGGTAACGTTGGCCGGCGTTTTAACCACACCATCTTCATTGAATGTCGGTGCGGTCCATAACACATCATAACTCTGCCATTCGCCGGGAGGGCGGTTCACATTAGCCAGCGGGATGAGTTGTTTGTAAATACTTCCTGCCATTCCGTTAACATAAGTGTCATTTTTATAATTGTCGAGCACCTGTAGTTCATATCCTTCGTCACCTCTTCCGAGGGATGCCAGGAAAACGCCGCTGTTTCCTCTCGACTGACCGGAACCGGTTATGCCAGTAGGGATCTTCCATTCTATATGTAACTGGTAATTACTGAAGGATTGTTTTGTCTGGATGCTGCCTGTACCTTTTTTAACGGTGAACATACCGTCGGACACTATCCATTTGGCCGGGGAGTCATCTTTGGAAGATTTCCACTGGTCAAGATTCTTGCCGTCAAAGAGAATGACGGCATCAGAAGGAGCATCAGCAGCTGTTTTACCCGGTGTCACAACTTTCGGAACAGGGGTATAAAATTCGGTGTCTTCATGTTTAGCCGCAGGTGCCTGTGCTTTTGTCATAATAAATCCTGTACAACAGAATAGTGCCAGGAATATTTTTTTTGTCATTTTTTACTTTTATGGTTAGCAATCATTGAAGATAAATATTGTAACCGTTTGTAGGAGGGTTATTTTCACCACGACGCTTAAGACATTACTGCTAATTGCCAGTGTCGCTCGCCAAAATCTCTCTACTTTTGCCAATCATGAACGAAACGCTAAGGCAGCTTGGGTCAAAACTGGAAGGAGAATTTTATCAGGATCGTAAAATGCGGATCCTTTACGCCACCGATGCTTCTGCCTATCGGGAAATGCCACTGGCAGTGGCTGTCCCAAAATCCGTCACAGACCTCAAAACATTGATCGCCTTTGCTAATCGCGAAAAGATCAGCCTGATCCCACGCGCCGCAGGCACCTCCCTCGCCGGACAGGTAGTGGGAAAAGGGATCATCGTCGACATATCCAAATATTTCACCAGCATCATCAGGCTGGATAAAGAGAATAAAACGGTCACGGTTCAACCGGGTGTCATCCGCGACGAACTCAACCTCTTCCTCAAACCGGAGGGACTGTATTTCGGACCGGAAACCTCCACCGCCAACCGCGCGATGATGGGGGGTATGGTCGGCAACAACAGCTGCGGATCCAACTCGATCGTTTATGGCAGCACCCGTGAACACCTGCTCGAAGTAAAAGCCCTGCTGAGTGATGGGTCCGAAGCGACGTTCAACCAACTGGACCTCGAAAGTTTTCACCGGCACTGCGAAAAGCCCGGTCTTGAAGGAACCATTTATAAAAGACTCCGCAGCCTGCTCAGCGACTACCCCACGCAGTTAGAGATAAGAAAAGAATTCCCGAAGAAAAGTATTCACAGAAGAAATACCGGTTACGCCGTTGAT
>JBDTEB010000557.1:0-2523 GCA_039922795.1 Chitinophagaceae bacterium | reverse complement strand
TGGGAAATATTTTTTTTGCCTAAAATTCCATAAAGTAACTCCTATTGTAATAACACCCATTACGACAGCAGTTATTGTTAAGCCAAAATTGAATTTTACCGAAACATAATCCGCAGCTGTTTCACCTACTGTCGTTGAAAATATTTTTACAACCCAAAACAATACACCTAAACTGGCCACTCTATTTATTAATTCTTTCTTCATAATATAACTTTCAGTTTTCTAATAGTAAATAAGTGAAATGTAAGAAATATGGCATCAATTCTAAATTAATTTAGAAATATGGCGAAATATCCTATGACTCACAATAAAAATAAACTTTTACTCTGTTTTTTGACTAGGATAAAATAAAAAGCTACCTCAAAGATTTGAGATAGCTTAGGAAATAAACGGAATGCTTTAGGCTTTCTTAATAAAGTTACCATCTTTATCAAACACCAATTCTTTTCCTCCTTTTATTTCTGCTTCATAAGTGACAGTTCCACTTCCATCAGTTACTAAACCGGCCTCCGTAATTTTCACATTGTTTGTTTTAATATACGCCAAGGCCTTGGCAGGTAATTTATTTATAGAAATTGCTTTTACAAGTTCTATGAAAGTTCCTGTTGGTGTGAATAAAGCAGAATTGTCTTCACCTGATTTACCACCCCAATTTGCTTCATAATTAGCTTTCTCTTTCTCCCAAGCAACATGAAGTTTACTTGATTCTGGATACTTTGCTAAAAATGCAGATGTTACTACCTTGGGTACATTTGCTGTTTTTAAATCTTGTGCATATGCACCAACTATTACAAAGCTGGAAAGCATAATCATAATTAAATACTTTTTCATTCTATGTTAAGTTTAAATGTAAATGAATGACTACCATGCAAAATTAGCTTTGTCAAAACCAACCTGTGTTACACAATAAATTAAATAAGTTACACCATTCACACTTTTCAATTTTAAGAGAGGTCTTTCTTAGCATCTTCGGGACGGTCAAATAACAATCATAGACTTTGCTTAACTCTACGCCGCGGTAGTGATCGCTCAACCAACAGCGAACGGTTCTTTACGGTAAGAAAGGAGGCTACTGGTCGGTCGCGGCTACCCCTTCTCCAGCCATTTCCGATACCTCGTCAACGCCTCCAGAAAATAATAATCCGCATACACAATCGGCACATCGATCTCATTGCCATGAGCCAGGCTCCCTACACTATGCTTCAATAAAAAATTGCCATTGGTGCCGGCTGACGCAAGGTATTTCGGACCGGCCAGCGAATGCAGGATCTTAATCGCCACCTCGCGATAGGCCTTTCCTGACGCACCCGCATAACCACTTAATTCAAACAGCGCAGACGCAGTGATCGCCGCCGCAGAGGCGTCGCGGTATTTGAAAGAACTGTCTTTCGCATGGGAATTTACCCCCGGAGTATAACCAGCCTGATCTGCATTAAAATCCCAGTAAGGAACCTTATCTGCTGGCAGGTTTTTATTGTTGATATACCAATCAGCCATGCGCGATATGCCGGAAAGATGTATCCCCGGTGACTTTCGAAGCGAAGAACAGCAATTCGAGATTCATCAGGTTGTCGATGATCACGGGGAAGGTATACTGTTTATCTCCATGCCACGACTTGAATACGTTCCATGATTTGATGGAACCTGTAATGGGATTGAATCGCGTACTTAATGATTTAGCCGCCTGAATTATTATCTTCTTGTATTCCTCATTGCCGGTTAAACGATAAGCATTGCCATAACTGCAATACATCATAAAGCCGAGGTCGTGATGCTGCGTGAAATTTTTAAGCGGTTCCAGTTTTTCCGTCCATTGAATGGCCGCTTTTTTTATCGCGGGATCGTTTGTGTTTTCAAATTCATACCAGAGGCTGCCGCTAAAGAAGCCCGGCGTCCAATCGTACATATTGGTGGCCACCATTTTTCCCGCTTTGTCGATCGTGCGCGGAAATGCCAGCGGTTTCTCATCCGCTATTTTCAACATCTGTTTGAGCTGTACGTCGGCCTTCCTGAATTGAGTTTGGACAAACATCTTTTCATCCTTATCCGACTTAAAGGCAACTAACAGTAAACAACAACCGAAAAAAAGAAAGGCAAAATGTTTCATAGGAAAATATTATAATTATTTTGAAGTCTTTAATACGATGGAAGAACTGCCTGAAAAGTCTAATTAATCCAACCCGCATTCTGCGTCAACGCGCTATTCATCTGGATCTCCGTGGCAGGGATGGGCCAGTTGTAAATATAATCCCCCTGCCAGCTATAGGTTGAAACGTTCGCGCCCCAGATCTGTTTTACTCCGTTGCCCGCAGCAAATACTTTTTCTTCCCATGTCTTCCAGCGCATCTCATCGAAAAAATCAATCCCTTCGTTGGGAAATTCGCGGCGGCGCTCGTTGCGTATACGTTCACGCAAATCAACCTGGGTAGTCACCATGGTGGCAGGAGATGAATTGAGCAATGCCACGCCCGCCCTTGCTCTTACGGAATTCACCAGGGTAACCGCATCCACGCTAAATGCCTG
>JBDTEB010000556.1:0-11440 GCA_039922795.1 Chitinophagaceae bacterium | reverse complement strand
CATACAAGGTCGGCGAAGGGCACAACTGGACAAGTATCTGGATGGTTCCGGCATATATCGCCGCAGCGGTATTTTTATATTTCTTTTTGTTTTTTAAAGAGAAGAAAGTACTTACGGCTATTGCCTGATTATTCGTTCGCATTTGGGAAATGTATAGGTGTGTTAATGACTTCTCCCTCCATATTCAGAAAACGAAAGTGAAGTCTTGAAATTTAATTAAAAACCTGCTCCCGGAGCAGTAAAATAAGTAACTATGGCAAATGTAGCAATGCTCGGTTCGGGCTTTATCGCCCGGTTTTATGCGGACTCCATTCAAGGTCAGCGAAGCAAGGACAAGATTGTATCTGTTTTTTCAAGGCGCACAGAAAGTGCAGAAAAATTTAAAGCAGATTATGCTGTGTCATTCGCAACAACCACGATGGAAGAAGCGATAAAGAGGCCGGATGTAGATATCGTGTGTATATCACTCCCGAATAATCTACACGAAGAGGCGGTGATGTTCTGCTGCAAGCATAAAAAAGCGGTCATGACGACCAAACCCCTGGGGCGCAATGCTGCAGAGGCTTTGCGGATGCTCAAAGCAGTGGAAGAAGCCGGTATATTTAATGGATATCTCGAAGACCTTGTTTATACACCGAAATTTTTGAAAAGCCTCGAAAGTGTGAAAAATGGTGCGCTTGGCCGAATCCTCTGGGCAAAATCAAGAGAGACGCATCCCGGGCCTCACAGCGAATGGTTCTGGGATATAGAGCAGGCGGGCGGCGGTTGTATCCTCGACCTTGGCTGTCATTGTGTGGAGATCGCGAGGGGATTTATCGGAAAAGATATTAAACCTGTTGAAGTAATGTGCTGGGCAGAAACACAGGTGAAACCCATCGACGCAGAAGATCATGCCATCGGGCTGGTAAAATATGAAAATGGCGCCATAGGCCAGTTCGAAGTGAGCTGGACCTTTAGAGGCGGTCTCGATATACGGGATGAAGTGATGGGAACAGAAGGCACCATCTGGTCGAACGGTTTTCTTCGCACCGGCCTGGAAATGTTTACCACAGGCAAAGGCGGAGATTATCTGGCAGAGAAAGCAGAATCAAACAGTGGCTGGCTGTTCCCGGTAGGCGACGAATTAAATGATCTTGGATATAATCATATGTTCACAGATATGTTTAACGCGATGGAAAAAGGCGTTGATCCCGCTGAAACCTTCTACGACGGATATGTAGTTAATGCCATATTGGATGCAGCCTATGCGTCTGCAAAAACAAAGCTGTGGGAGCCGGTAAAAATTGAAGACTGGCGCGGTCAGGTTGGGGTTTCCAAAGTAAGTCCTTTCACGGAATATGACGCCGACCATTATTTGATCAAGGAAGAAATGACCCATTATGGAGCGAAGAAATTGATTTTGAAGAATAAGATGACAGGGAAGATTACAGAACAGGTGGTGTGAGGGGGTTTAAACAAATAGCCTGGAAAAAACTGAGCCCTTCTGCGATTGGTTTAAAACCGCAGGAGGGCTCAGTTCGGGGCTCATGTAGAATTTCTGGTCACAGTTTCAAATCCGAAATAATTGCTTTTATCCTGTCATCCAGCATAGCGTTTGTTTTTTCAAAATCACCAGCTGTTGCCAGCTTATCATTCACGCTAAAATAAAATTTGATCTTCGGCTCGGTACCTGAAGGCCGCGCAGAGATCTTGCTTCCATCAGCAAGAATGAACTGCAGAACATTTGATTTGGGAAGATCAATTACGGAACTGGTATTCGCCGAAAGGTCAGTTGCCCTCTGTAATTCGTAATCGAGCAACTGAACTACCTGTGATCCCGCAATGCTTTTCGGAGGATTATTCCGATAGCCTTCCATCATGTCAGCGATCTCTTTCTGACCATTCATGCCTTTTTTTGTGATCGAAATGAGATGCTCCTTGTAAAAGCCATACTTCACGTATAATGATATCAGCTTGTCGTACAAACTGTGGCCCTTATCTTTTTCGTAAGCCGTCATTTCGCAAAGCAGGGCTACGGCACTGATGGCATCTTTGTCCCTGATCTGCGAACCGATCATCATACCATAGCTTTCTTCTCCTCCGATCACATAATTCTCATCCTTCTCTTTCTCTTTAATGAGCTCGGCAATCCATTTGAAACCGGTGAGTACATTATAACAAGTGATGTCATTTTGTTTGGCGATCTCGTCAATCATGTCGGAAGTCACGATGGTTTTTACCACCATATCATTCGGTTTTGCCAGTCCGTTCCCTCTGCGGGCTTCAATCATATAATTGAATGCAAGCACGGCAGTCTGGTTACCATTCATCAATACCCATTGGCCGGTATGATCTTTCACGCCAATGCCCACGCGGTCGGCGTCAGGGTCGGTACCCAGCAGGATATCTGCATCGAGAGATTTTGCTATTTTCAACCCGATACTCATCGTTTCACTTTCTTCAGGGTTTGGATAGGCAACTGTTGGAAAATTACCATCCGGAGTGGCCTGTTCTTCCACGATGGTTACGTTGTCAAAACCAAACTGACGAAGTACTTCAGGAACCAGCGTGATGCCCGTTCCATGTATCGGGGTATAAACGATTTTAAGATCATGCTGGCGCGCGATCACATCAGGGTAAACACTAAGGCTCTTAACCATGTTGATGTATTCGCGATCCACTTCCGAACCGATCAGCGTAATATTTTCTTCACCACCGGAAAATTTCACTTCATCGACACCGGCGATCTTTTCTACCTCGGCGATCACATTTTTATCGTCCGGCGGCACCAGTTGCCCTCCGTCGTTCCAGTATGCTTTGTAGCCATTATATTCTTTGGGATTATGCGAAGCGGTACAAACCACTCCCCCATTACATCCGAGCAGGCGAATGGCAAAAGAGAGTTCAGGAGTTGGACGTAGCGCGTCAAAAAGGAACACTTTTATGCCGTTGGCCGCAAAAACATTGGCCGTTGTTTCAGCAAAAAAGCGGCTGTTATTGCGGGAATCGTGCGCAATCGCCACCTTAATCTCCCCTTCCACCTTCTTCTTCAGGTAATTGGCAAATCCCTGGGTCGCCATTCCGATCGTGTACTTGTTGATCCTGTTGGTACCAACCCCCATAATGCCTCTTAATCCACCGGTTCCAAATTCAAGATTCCGATAAAAACTTTCTGTTAGTTCTTCCGGATTTTCGACTTGTAATTTCCTGATCTCCGACCTGGTTTCTTCATCGTAACTGTCAGTTAACCAGCCATTGATTTTCTCCTGTATGATGGGGTCCATATAAATTTTTTATTAAGGTTTTCAGGTTTGAAGATATAGAATTTTATTATTTAACGACCGTCAAAGCGATTACAAACGTATTTTTGAAGGGATCAAATTAGGCTACGTGCTATCAAGTTTTAGAAGACAATATCTTGCTTTACTCTTCATCTCCATCTCCCTAACCCTTACCGCTTCTACGTTACCCACAGATTCGATCCCAAGATTCAGTGGTTTGGCGATTAATTCAACCGAACAAACCAATACCGCCAGGCTGTGGACGGTTGCCGGAACACATGCAGCGATCTGGGGAGCATGTTTCGTGGTGCTGAACAAAGCCTGGTATGCCGATTACAAACGGGTACCCTTTCATTTTTTCAATGACAACAACGAATGGTTGCAAATGGATAAGGGAGGGCATATATGGACCGCCTACCTGGTGAGCAGGCTCTCCACCAACATGTGGAAGTGGACGGGCCTACCGGAAAAGAAGGCGGTGATTCTCGGGGGAGCAGCAGCCATCGCTTTCCAGAGCATCATTGAGGTGCAGGATGGTTTTTCGCAGGAATGGGGTTTCAGCATCGGCGACATGACGGCAAATGTTATCGGAGCGGCTGCCTATGTAAGCCAGCAACTGACCTGGAAAGAACAGCGCATACTCATCAAGTTTAGCTCATTTCCCTATAGCTATCCTGCCGATCTGAAAGTTCGCCGTGATCAGTTATCAGGCACTTCTTACGCAGAAAGAATACTCAAAGATTACAACGGACAAACCTACTGGCTTAGCGCCAATATCAAATCATTCTTTCCGGAGACAAGGCTCCCTGCATGGTTGAACATTTCAGTAGGCTATGCCGGCAGGGGTATGCTGGGGGGAACGGAAAACCGGTGGACAGACAAATCAGGCCTGCCTCATGACCGCACTGATATCGCCAGAACGAGGCATTTTTATCTCTCCCCGGATATCGATCTGAGCAGGATAAAAACCTCGCATAAATGGTTGTCTTCGGTGCTTTCAGTGGTTAATATCATCAAAATTCCTGCACCTGCCCTGGAAATTGGCTCAGGGGGAAAGTTCCGCCTGTCGGCCATCCAGTTCTAATATCACTCCATATACGCTCCGCTAACCCTGCCGCCTTCCACTTCTACAAAAATGTGATCTTGTAACGTTGTAGCGAGAGAAATGCCAACATAGTCGGAACTTACGGGGAACATTTTATGACTCCTTTCAACGAGTGTCAGAGTCTGAATCTTTTTTGGTTGGAATTTGATAAAAGGCTTGAGCGCATAAAGTAAAGTTTTGCCTGTATTGGTAACGTCGTCGATAAGGATGATGACGGCATTGGTAAAATCAATCTTTTCACTTATTTCAATTTCATCGGGTTCACGCTTGTTCAGATTCACTTCTATCACCCTGATCTTGCCTGGAAAAAACTCTTTCAGGTAGTCCGCGATGATGTGTGCGAGCACCACTCCATTGTCTTTTATCCCTGCAAAAATGAGATCGGTGTTTTCCTCCGTATTCTGTTCAGCGATTTCAAAGGCCATCCGCTGCAACTTTTTTTCAGCTGCAGCTGCGGTAAGAAAATAATTGCGTGGTTCAGACATTGCGCTTATTTGGGCCGAAAATGTACAACAAAACCATGATTGAAATCGAAAACACTTAATTTAGACAGGTTAACAACCGATGCATGCCATTAATCCAGCAGATACTTTTTGCCATTCTGTCCATCGCAGCCATCGCTTTCTTTGCATGGAAGATCGGCGGTATCCGACGCAATATTCTGCTTGGAAAAGACGAAAACTACAGTGACCATCCGGCTGAACGCTGGAAGAATGTTTTGCTACTTGCTTTCGGACAAAAAAAGATGTTCCGCAAACCGCTGGTGGCGGTTTTTCATTTTATCATTTATGCAGGCTTTATCATCATCAATGTTGAAGTGCTGGAGATCTTTCTTGATGGCTTATTTGGAACCCATCGTCTCTTTGCCCGTCCGCTGGGTGTTGTTTATCCGGTACTCATCAATTCGTTTGAAATTCTTGCAGCGGGTGTCATCTTGGTTTGCGTAATCTTTTTATGGCGGAGAAATATTCTGAAATTAAAACGCTTCATAAGCAGGGATCTTAACGGATGGCCGCGTAGCGACGCAAATTATATCCTGATTGCCGAGATCATCCTGATGTCTCTGTTCCTGCTTATGAATGCTTCCGATACCATGTTACAGGAAAGAGCATTCGGGCATTATGCCGACGCGGGCACCGGCAGCTTTGTGATCTCGCACCTATTTCATCCTTTGCTGAGCGGCTTGTCCAATTCATCCCTGGAAACTGCTGAACGAAGTGCCTGGTGGTTGCACATCGCGGGCATTTTCGTCTTCCTCAATTATCTTCCTTTTTCAAAACACCTGCACATACTACTGGCCTTTCCCAATGCGTATTACACGAGGCTTCCCTCGAAAGGAATTATTAAAAATATGCTGGAGATTCAGCAGGAAGTGCTGTATGCCATGCAGCCGGAGCTTGCTCCTGCAGAAGCTTCGGCCATAATGAAATTTGGCGCGAGGGATGTCACCGACCTGAGCTGGAGAAACCTGCTTGATGCGTATGCATGTACGGAATGTGGGAGATGCAGCGCGGCATGTCCGGCAACACAAACAGGCAAGCTGCTCTCTCCAAGAAAGATAATGATGGATACCCGCGATCGGCTGGACGAAGTGGGTAAGAATATCCAGCTTAATAAAACATTCCTCGAAGATGGTCGCAGCCTGCTTCACGATTTTATCAGTGCGGAAGAACTTAGGGCCTGTACCACCTGCAATGCCTGCGTGGAAGAATGCCCGGTAAGCATCAGTCCGCTCGAAATAATTCTCGAGTTGCGTCGCTCACTGGTGATGGAAGAAAGCAATGCGCCGCAGGAATGGAATACCATGTTCAGCAATGTGGAAAATAATTTTGCCCCCTGGAAATTGTCGCCCGACGATCGCGACGCCTGGGCGCAGGATTAACTAACGATAACGGAATCTTGCTCTTGCCATTTTAAGCTGTAAATCTTCATGGTTGCAAAACTCGTATTGCTTTGTCTTTTTGTTTTCTCGATCATTCTTTTACTGCAAATCCGCAACAGGTTTTTGACACCCAGAAAATTTACCCTGCTTGCATTGGGTGATTCCTATTCAATTGGAGAAGGCGTGGAATCGGTTGAAAGTTTCTCCCACCAGGCCGTGGAATTTTTGCAGAGATCTGGTTATATGTTTGCCATGCCGGATGTATTGGCGAGAACAGGGTGGACGGCGCAGGATTTACTCGCGGCCATTAAAAGCACCCACCTGAAAGAGCAATACAGCTTTGTGACGCTGTTGATAGGAGTCAACAACCAGTTCCAGGAACTTGACCTTGCGGAATACGAGTCCACCTTCAGAATTCTGCTGAGGATCGCCATTCGGTTTGCCGGTGGAAACCCCGGCTCGGTTTACGTGCTTTCGATTCCCGACTGGAGCAAAACGCCTTTTGCCAGCAAAAGAAATGGATTCAAAATAAGCCTGGAAATTAAAAATTATAACGCATTAAATCAGCGGATCGCAGAAAGCGAGCAGGTAAATTTTCTTGCCACAACTGACCCTGAAACCGAATTGTACGAAGAAGGCGACCTCGCGGAAGATGAACTTCATCCATCAGGGAAAATTTACGCCAGGTGGGCCAGGCTGCTCACCGAAAGGATTCAAAATCAACTCGCATGAACGAAGAAAAACGAAGTCTTTCCAGAACAGAAATATTTTCAGGATGCCTGGTGATCTTTGTCGGCATTTTTTATCTCATGAGCCTTGTGGGACCATTTTTTCAGGCAAAAGAAGCAGTGTCCAGGACACTGTTTACGATACAGCAAGCAAAAATGTTACTGTATGTTCTGCTATACCTGGGCGGAGGCATGCTTCTTCTCGGGTTTCGTAAACCGGGCTGGGTGATCACGACAGCCAGCCTGATGAATATCGTTTGCATTACTTTCTATTTCGTGGTAGGCCTGCTTCAAACGGGTCTCAACATCTACCAGCTGATTCCCTTTCTTTTTCTTACCCTGGCAATCATGGCGCTTTATTTTATGTTCAGGAAAGAGGTGAGAATTAATCAGCGCGTCAATAACCTTGACTATCTGTTCACCGTGGTCATCTACCTGGTATTGTTATTTATCACCGCGAGGTTATAAAATATTATCCTGATGGTAATCATATTTGTCTTTAATGGACTTCACCACCTTATCTAACGGTTGCGTACCCACGCTTTCCGACCACTCTCCTTTCTTCCATTGCCCCAGGTCACGATCGATGTTTTCTTTCTGCATGGCGGTAAGCTTGTTAACAAGTTCGCTGCTGACTTCTTTTTTCTGACTGAAAACATTTTTCAGTTTATCAAACACGAGTTGTTTATCCTGCTCCATGGCACTCTCGGATTCTGCCATCTGCATGAGCTCCATCCTGGCCAGAGCAATATCATAGGGGCCAACATTCACGATCAGTTTGGAAAGTATGGGGCCGATCTCGATCAGGATCACCAGTAACGACACCAGCAGGTTTGCCCAGAAAACGCTGGTTTCCTGGTTGGAAAGATCCGCCAGGGCCTTATTACGCTCGAGGAATCCGACCCTGGTCTGCAGTTCCGCTTCATAGTTTTTGCGTTTCACTTCAGTAAGGCCCTGGATATTTTTCAGGAGGCTGTCATTATAATTGATCTCGCCTTCAAGCCTTTTTATTTCAGGAGTAAATTGTATGAATGCATTATTATATGCATCCATTTTCAGCTTTGTGATGGTTTCCACTCCCCTCTTGCCGGAACCGCCCGTACCGTCGGCTTCGGAAACATAGGCATGCTGCAGGGTACGAAGGGTATCTTCCAAGGCCGCTTTTCGTGAAGCAGCACGAGACCTTTCAGCAGTGGCGAGTGAGGTCAGCTGGCTATTTTCCAGGTTTAGAAGGCTGTCGTTCAGCAACATTTTTTTATGCCGGTTTTCTTCCACCTTCACATCGATTTCTTTTTCGAAGATCTTTAATTCCAGCGGACGGGCAATCGTGATCCCGATCAGCAACGCAAGCAGAAAACGGGGAAGGGCCGACAATAATTGTTTATTAAAAGGAACACCATATTTACGCATCGTTCCTACCAGAAAACGGTCGAAATTGAAAATGACCAATCCCCAGATCAGGGCAAATAGTACGGTCCAATAGGGATCGCCAAATACGCTGTAGATGGCATACCCCGCCGATAATGACGCCAGTACAAATGTCGCAAGAATCACTCCGCCAAGCCCACTGTATTTGGTGTGTTCCGTCGGGTATTGTTCAAGCAGTTTTCGGTAGGCACCGGAGCACCACCACAAGAAATTAAATTTTGCCTTTTTTTCAGGGCCGTCATTGTTGCCTTCGAAGGTCGCATAATTGTACAGGCTGGACTGGCCTTGCGTTGGTGTTGTCATGGTGAGATGAGGGGTTGTGAGGAGTCACGGATACTACTCAAGCCTTATTGCATTGCGGCTATAAAAGCACACAGTTCAATTGGACGTTAAACCGTAACCTGTGACCCTTGCCATCTGAAAATAAAAAAATTATGCGGTAGAAGTTGGAGCACAAAGAAATGAAATATAAGTGGGCAAAAAGCTGTTTTGTGAGATATTTAAGATGGACACGTAACGGTGATATGATGTTTTTTCAAAGCCTTCCTGATGAGTATGGCAAATTCAAGTGCACGAGTACCATCGGCATGCAGGCAAATGGATTCGGCCCGAACGCTGATATAATTCCCGGTACTTGTCTTCACGCTGCCGTGGAGCGCCATATCCAGTAATTGCTTTTCGCAGGCAGCGGGATCAGTCAATATTGCGCCGGCCACAGTTCGTGGAGTCAGAGACCCGTCATTCTCGTAAGACCGGTCGGCATATACTTCACTCACAAACCGAATCCCCTGTTCTTCCGCAGCCGCCTGCATGCAACTGCCCGATAGTCCATATAGCAGGATGTCTCTCCCTGCTTCAGCTATGGCCGTGCAAATGGCTTCAGCGAGTTCAGGATCGCTGGCAGCGGAATTATACAAAGCGCCATGTGGCTTTACATGATGAAGGCGTTTACCCATGTCTGTTAGAACGTCCTGCAGCAGTTTTACCTGGGACAGCACCAGTTCGTGAATTTCCCTGGAAGGCAGTTTGATTGCCGTTCTTCCGAAATTGTTCCTGTCAGCATAGCCGGGATGGGCACCAACGGCAATGCCTGATCGCAGGGCCTGGTCAACCAGTGTGTGCATCGTTTGTGCATCACCGGCATAAGCGCCACAGGCGATATTTATCGAGCTGAGAAACGGGAAAAGTGCCAGATCATTACTCACATCGTAATGATGAAGGTGAGTGCTTTCACCCATATCGCAGTTAAGATCGAGCGGCAGCATTCACCCTGTTTAACTGGTCTGTGCATGCCCTTTGCAGGATTTGGAGCTCTTTCTGGTGAACGAGGAGTAACGATTCCGCCTCTTCTATGGTTTTTTTCCGGAAATAAACAGGCTCGCTGCTTCTGAGTTGAGCAAGCTTGGGCAGGTGCGCAGTAACGACGTGGCCAATTCTTGGATAACCACCCGTCACCTGGTGATCTGCCATCAGCACTACAAGTTGACCGCCCGGCAGCAATTGTATCGTGCCGAAAGTGACCGCTGAGCTCACCATCTCCACATCTTCCTGGTTAGGATATAAAGGCGTTCCACGCAGGTGGTAACCCATACGGTCAGACGAAGCATCTATCTGGAATCCCTCCTCCTCGATCTCTGATTTGGATTGCTCACTCAGCATGTCCCACTCTTTACCGGGGATGAAAAATATATCGTTGACGCCACCGTACACCCTAGAGGTATCTGCACGCCAGGGAAGCACCTGGAAGTTATTTTCGTTGCGAAACAGACTGGTGACACGCAGCGCTCCCGGCTTGAAAAAAATTTCGTCACCCTTTTCCAGTTTACGGCCCTTCCATCCACCGGCCATCGCGCGCAGGTTGGTGCTGTAACTATTAAGCCATTGCTCCACCCTGAACCCGCCGTGAACACCCATATAGCAACGCGCTCCGTGCCTGAGAGACCGAAACTGCAGCACGGTATTTTTTCTTATCAGCACCGGCTGCCAGCAGGGAATAGGATCGTCATTTATATTTGGCAGAAAATCAGCGCCCGTAATGCAGATCAGCGCATCTTCTTCGAAAAGTATTTGTGGCCCGGGAAAATGTATTTCGAGTACAGCTTCGGTGCTTTCGTTACCGGCAAGGATATTGGCAAGGCGGCAGGCATATTGATCCATTGCTCCGCCGGGGTTGATTCCATACCTTGAAAATCCTGTACGACCAAGGTCCTGCACGGTTTCGAGTAACCCGGGCTTAATAATGATAATTGACATGAATAGCCAGGATTATGATTTTGTTTGGGATAAAGTAAGAAAATCTTTCAGGGCTATAGGATAGAATTGCACATAGTCGCCAGCCTTTATGATGAGTGCATTCGGTTTGTTTTTATCAAAAAGCCTCATGGGAATCCTGCCGATGATCTGCCAGCCGCCTGGCGAGTCAAGCGAATAGATACCCGTCTGCTTGCCTGCCAGCCCAACGCTTCCGCTTTTTATGATACTGCGGGGCTTATGCTTTCTCGAAACCGAGATCTTGTCATTAACAGCCGCCATGTAAGGAAAGCCCGGAAGAAAGCCAATCATATATACCCTGTAAATCTCGGCCGAATGAAGCCTGATTACTTCTTCTACGGAAATTTTTTTCTCTGCGGCAATGTTGTCAAGGTCATATCCAAAAGAAGGGTCGTAACACACCGGGATCCTTTTAATATTCTTTCCCTTGTCCTGAACTACAGCCCCGGCCAGGGATTCTTCCAGTTTCTGCTTTACGTAATTAAATACGGTTCCATTTAGTACCTGACTGGCCCTGACTTTTTCGGCATCGTATATTATGGTAAGAGAACTGTATGAAACGACCAGGTCGCGGATACCCGAGAATGGGTGATCCATCAGCCATGACTGCATGGCGATGACCTTCTTGTTGAGTTCTTCGTTGATGAAATTTCCAAAATCAATCGTCGCCGCAGAATCACCGAGAGGGAAAATGGTGTATTGGTTCATTGGTTTTATTCAAGCTTCAGGGCGGAAATTATGACTTTTTGTTGGAGGGCAAGGCGTT
>JBDTEB010000555.1:0-6913 GCA_039922795.1 Chitinophagaceae bacterium | reverse complement strand
TGGGTTACCGGGATAAAGGAGTTTTTCTTGACCTGACTTATGTGTACGCCATGCAAAAAGATGTAAACTTTCCGTACCGTCTTGCTGACAAGGCCAATACTTTTGCCGCACTCAAATCTACCGGCGGAAACATTGTAATTACAGCAGGTTTTAAATTTTAAAAAATATTAGGGATGTAAAACATAAAAACCCACAGAAGTGGGTTTTTATAAACGTGTTAAACCTGCAGTTAACATAGGAATCAGATTGTTCATCATATGGACAATTGGACGTAAACTGGATGTAATTTCTGCTTTCCGATTCAGTCACAATGATAATCATGCATTTATCTGGAAAGAATACCTGCTAATAATAATTAATGATAAGGACTATCCCTTAGTATCAATTTGTTTTATAACAATAGTCCTTAATTTCTTTCCACTGATCAGGGAAAAACCATCGGGTTTTATGGTCTCTTTTGAACCATGTCAATTGTCTCTTGGCGTATCGACGGGAGTTTTGTTTAATCAGACCGATTGAGGTCTCGAGCGATAGCTGCCCCTGCAGGAAGGCAAATAATTCCTTATATCCAACGGTATTCAGGGCATTGAGCTTTTCAAATTGTAATAATCCTTGAACCTCTTCTATAAGTCCTGCCTTAATCATTTGATCTACACGATCATTGATTCTCTCGTACAATAAATCACGGGGTAATTCAAGTGCTATCCTGACGATAGCAAAATCATGCTCCCGGCCTGGCGCAGTTTGAAAAGCTTTTATTGATTTTCCGGTAGAGATAATTACTTCCAGGGCCCGCATCATTCTCTGCGGATTTGAGAGGTCATCATTTGCCGCATATTCAGGATCCGTTTGTTTCACTTCAGCCTGAAGCCAGGCTATACCAAGCTTCAAAAAATTCTGCCGGATCGTAATCCGAATTTCCGGATCTACTTCAGGTATATTATCCAATCCATTGCAAAACGCATCGATATACAGTCCGGTTCCTCCTACCATGATGGCAACATCATGGGAAGAGAAAATTTCCGCAATCGCGGAATCTGCATAGCGTACAAAATCTGCTACGTTTATTTCATCGAAAATTGAATGGGAATTGATAAAAAAATGGGGAACGGAAGCCAGTTCCTGTTCGGAAGGTTTTGCAACTCCTATATTTAATTCTTTATAACATTGCCTGGAATCGGCAGAAATGATCTTTGTATTAAATGCTTTGGCCAGTTCAAGAGCAATCCCTGTTTTGCCAACCGCCGTAGGTCCGCAAACAATAATGCAGGTTTTCTTTTTCTCCATCATCAGGTCAGCCATTCAGCAATCAAGGTTATAGTTCTTCCTGCTTGTCGTCCTCATCCCCTACCACTTCGTCATCTTCTTCTTCATCTGCAGTATCAGACTCGCCCTCTTCTCCATAACCTTCGACATTCTTTGCCAGGTCATATTTTTCTTCAACCTCTGTAAGTTTATCTCCAACAAGTCCCTTTGTGCCGTATTGAGACGGACCGATGCCTTCGGTACGAACTATCGCGGGATATTCAAGCCTTGGATTCTCTTCTTTGGTTACATTGATCAGCTCTACCTGGAAGCCCCAGTTCTTTTTAAAATCGTAAACATAAATAAACCTTTGATTAGGATCAAGGATCTCCGAACCAATGAGCGTGTCCTGCATAAGGAGGGGTTCGGCCTTGTAATCTTTATCATACTTCTCAAGCGTGATTTCTTTTCCCCGCTGCCAGCTGTCGTTGCTGCGATAGAAGGTCGCTCGGTGTTTTGAATCAAATTCATAGGCTTTAAGTATTGCCTGGTGAAGTTGCAAAAAATGCTGCGTATGCCTTATCGCAACATCACGATATACGCTGTCGTCTTCTTCCAAATAAATCCTGAATCTCAAAATAGCCATAATACATTATTTTTTCATCCCTTTCAAAAATAGCACAGAATCCCTGAAATACAATCAGGACGCGCCGTCAGCAAATGATCTCAGGACTGAGCATCGATCACTGACAATTTTAATTCCTTTCCTTTTTCCAGCATAAAGGCATACGCCCTGTCATAATTATTTTCGATGTCACCATTCAAAATTGCTTCGCGAATGGCTGCCTTGATTATTCCAATTTCCCGCCCTGGTTCGAGTCCGAAAGTTTTCATAATGATCTCACCGGTAACAGGAGGCTGCCAGTTTCTGATGTGATCGCTTTCCTCTACCTCTTTTAACCGATTTCGAACCATTTCAAAGTTGGCAAGATATCGTTTCACCTTTTGCCTGTTTTTTGAAGTAATGTCTGCCTCGCAAAGTGTCATCAGGTCTTCCAGTTCATCACCCGCATCAAAAAGCAATCTGCGCATAGCCGAATCCGTTATATCCTCCTTGCTTAAACTGATCGGCCGGAGGTGCAGCTCTACAAGTTTTCGTACATAGCGCATCTTCTCATTCATGGGTAATTTCAATTTTGCAAAAATACCCGGCACCATTCTTCCCCCTACAACTTCATGTCCATGAAAGGTAAAACCATGCCCTTCTTCAAATCTCTTTGTGGCGGGCTTACCGATATCATGCAAAATTGCTGCCCACCTTAGCCAGAGATCACTGGTTTCCCCGCTGATATTGTCCAAAACCTGGAGAGTATGGAAAAAATTGTCTTTATGACCCATTCCTTCAATGAACTCGGCACCCGCCAGTTCGGTCATTTGAGGAAAGATCTTTTCAAGCAAGCCCACGCGGAACAACAGTTCAAAACCAACGGAGGGTTTTTCGCTCAATATAATTTTATTGATCTCGGCAGTGATCCTTTCCTGGCTGATTATTTTAATGCGATGTGCATTTCGACTGATGCTGGCCAGGGTCTCCTCCGCGATTGAGAATCCCAGTTGAGAGGCAAACCTGATCGCCCTGAGCATGCGCAGCGGATCGTCATCAAAAGTTTTATCCGGATCCGAAGGAGTAATGATCTTTTTTTCCGCCAGGTGTTTTACCCCGTCGAAAGGATCGAGCAGCATACCAAAATTTTCCGTGTTCAAACTTATCGCGAGGGCGTTTATGGTAAAATCGCGCCGGTTCTGGTCATCCTCAAGTGTACCTCCTTCAACCGACGGGTTGCGACTTTCAGCGCGATAGCTTTCCTTCCGGGTGCCTACAAACTCCACTTCGAAATCTCCGATCTTCACCTGGGCAGTACCGAAATTCTTGAAATAGGCGACTGGTGGAACAGGAGTAAAAAGTTCCGCTGTTTTATGCGCAAGAGCAATCCCGTCTCCCACGCAAACAATATCTGCGTCTTTTGTCTCGCGTCCAATGATCCTGTCTCTCACAAATCCACCGACCAAATAAACAGGCAGGCCGAGCTCAGCCGCAGCCGCCGATACCTTTTTAAAAACGAAAAGTTCTTTATCCGTAAAAGAATTATGATCGATAGGATTCATTTGACTAACATAATTATTCAATAAGGGCGAAGCAGATGTCATCAAATTATTCAACATTTTTATTAAGGTAGAGAAAAGAATTAACGGATCGAAGCAAGAGACATCACTGATTTCACAATCCGTTTTTCATCCAGCAACCGCAGGCATTCCGGGATTCCGTAAATCGCGCAAACATTTTTTTCACAGGGCTCACAGGCCAGCTCGCCAAGACGGATAACCTCACAATTATCTTTGTTGTAAGGTGCGGTATTCTTTTCATTTCCTGCGCCAAATAAAACGATGGTTGGCAGCCCGCAAGCATTAGCCAGGTGAGCAGGTCCTGAATCTGTGGTCAGTAACAGGCTTGCATCAGACATCTGTCTCACAAGGGAAGGTATGGTGGTTTTTCCGGTCATCACCTCGATATTCGCCGTATCGGGAATCCGGCCCATAACTTCATCAACAAATGAGATGTCATTTTTGCCACCGATCATAATCACTTTGGCATTCGTTGATAAACGGAGTTCTTTCATCAGGCTGACCGCTTTTTCAACCGGCATTCGGCGCGAAACGGCTTCCGAGTTCAGATTTACCAATATCGGCTCCCCTGCAGAACGCTGAACCCCGCGCAGTTTTATCTGTTGTTTTTCCATTTTGGCACCCACAAAAGCTTCGAGGAGTGTGATGTACTGTTCAACACGATGCTGTGATTTATCCCTTGGCGTAGTGAAATTCAAAAGAAAAGAACGACCGTCATGTTTATAGCCGATCCTTTTTTTTGCGCCGGTGGCAAAGCCCATAAGGGCAGCAGAAAAAGAGTCTGGTAACGAGAAGAACAGGTCGTACTTTTCGTTTTGCGCGATCGCCCTGCCAAACCGGAGGGCGCCACGAACGCCAGGATATTCTTCTTTGGAAAACAGGTAACGGTAATGCAACGGCGGAAAATAATCCAGCAGATCTTCAAGCCCGTTTTTCACGATCACGCTGATGCTGGATTCGGGATAAGCCTGGTATAATGCCTGGATAAAGCCCATGCTCATAACCATATCACCGAGCCAGTTTGGGAGGCGCACCAGGATCTTCATTGGATTTCTTTGTTGAGTATATCAGGGGCGGATAACCGAAAATGAGCCATCGACATTCATCTTAACAACTGCAGAAGGCAGAAAACTGATATCTTCTTCCTGCCGGTATTTTACCACATAATCCACACCTTTTATTATATCGGGTGAAATTTCACGGTAACTGTCAGGCGCCTTTTCGTCGGCGAAGTTAGCGGAAGTTGATACCAAAGGTGTTCTTAATCTTTTAATGAGGTGTTTACAGAATACCTCATCAATCACTCTGATACCAACACTTCCATCGGCAGCCGTTACATTTTCAGGGAGCCCGATAGCATTCTGAAAGATCACCGTAGTAGGCTTTGAAACCGTCGCCAGGTATTCTTCCACACCGGGGTCGGGAGCTGCAACATATTCAAGTACATCCCTGAAATCAGCAACAAGAACGATCATCCCTTTTTCATCAGGTCTCTGTTTAAGTTGTTTCACTTTTTCCACTGCCTCTGTATTAGTAGCATCGCACCCTATCCCCCAAACGGTATCTGTCGGATAAAGAATAATCCCTCCTGCCCTCAGCACTTCGAGGCAGGCTTCCACATCTGTATTAAAATCAGCCATGCGGCGAAGATAATAAAAGCCGTTAAAGTGGATGTATCGAAAGAAGCGGATACGCATTTTTCTATTCATTCTTTCTGCGCTATTTTCGCAGGAAACATTTCATCTATGAATCTGCACGAATACCAGTCGAAGGAACTCATCAAGAAGTACAATGTGCCCATCCAGGAAGGGATCGCCTGTTCCACTCCAAACGAAGCTGAAGAGGCTTACCGCCAGATCAAGACACAGTACGGGAGCAACTTTGCCGTGGTAAAAGCGCAGATCCATGCAGGTGGACGTGGTAAGGGAAAGATCGTTGGCAAGGAACAAAAGGGCGTTGCCGTTGGAAAAAATGGGGAAGCCGTAAAGGAGATCGCCCAGAATATTCTCGGTGGAACCCTGGTGACCATTCAAACAGGTCCGGCAGGGAAATTGGTAAATAAGATCCTGGTTGCCCAGGATGTGTATTACGATGGTCCTACTCCTGTTAAGGAATTCTATCTCTCCATACTGCTCGACAGATCTAGAGGTAAGAACGTGATCATGTACAGTACAGAAGGTGGAATGGATATCGAAGAGGTCGCACACAATACACCGGGGAAGATCTTTAAGGAATGGGTTCATCCTGATGGTCCGCTTCAGGCTTTTCAGGCCAGGAAGATCGCGTTCAATTTTGGATTGTCTGGCGAGCCATTCAAGAATATGGTGAAGTTCGTGACCAATCTTTATAATGCCTATGTAGGCTTGGATTGCAGCATGGTTGAGATCAACCCGCTTTTCAAAACCAGCGACAACAAAATTCTTGCAGTTGACTGCAAAATGAATCTTGATGATAATGCACTGATGCGCCATCCTGACCTTGCTCAACTTAGGGATATTAGTGAAGAAGATCCTACAGAAGTGGAGGCAGGAAAATACAATCTGAATTTTGTGAAACTCGACGGTAATGTGGGTTGCATGGTTAATGGCGCCGGACTTGCCATGGCGACGATGGATATGATCAAACTAAGCGGTGGGGAGCCTGCCAACTTCCTTGATGTTGGTGGTACGGCAAATGCGCAAACAGTTGAAGCCGGTTTCAGAATCATTCTGAAAGATCCAAAAGTGAAAGCTATTCTGATCAATATTTTTGGTGGTATCGTAAGATGCGACCGTGTAGCGCAGGGTGTTATTGATGCCTACCAGACAATGGGAAACATTTCTGTCCCCATCATTGTAAGACTGCAGGGTACGAATGCCACCGAGGCGAAGAAGCTTATTGACGAAAGTGGATTAAAGGTTCAGTCGGCGATCTTGCTGAGTGAGGCGGCCGACCTGGTGGCAAAAGCTGTTGCCGGTTAATCTCGGTTAAAAATTTTGATCTGTCATTCTGCTGTTTGCACGTTATACTGTTTCAAAAAATTGTCGGGAAATATGGCAAAGAAGGATGTAAGATGACAAGTGGCAAAAGCCGTTATGAATGATTTAAATATAATACACAGGAATTAGCTTGTAGGGGCGGGCCTTGCGTCCGCCTTGCCAGCTATTTCGTTGAGATTATACATCATTAATAGTCCCCTCTCCGTAATGAGAGAGGGCTTTTTTATTGCTGGAAGGTTTTGTTTTCGCAGAAAAGGCGGACGCAAGGCCCGCCCCTACAAATCCATTGTTCGAATTTCAGCCAAAGTGCGGAGGGAAGCCGCGGCCAGAACAGAGCAAGGGTACGAATATCAGCCAAGGTACAACGCAACCCGGAATGCGGAAGCAAGCGCCCCCGGCCACAGCACAGCCATTGTTCGAATCACATCCAGAATGCAACGCAACCCGGAGTGCGGAAGGAAGCGCCCCCGGCCACAGCACAGCCATTGTTCGAATCACATCCAGAA
>JBDTEB010000554.1:0-3072 GCA_039922795.1 Chitinophagaceae bacterium | reverse complement strand
TGAAATAAGCCAGTTTAAAATACGGGAATGACAAAAACAAAAAGATGTTTGCTAAAGGCTGGCCTCGGCCCCGTCTGGTTATTTATAATGTTGATACTGATTGCCCCGACGGCTGGGGCACAGGTCTTTGGCGGTAATCCTGTATCCAAAACCTGGGAACAGGTAAACGGGAAGGCGGCACGCGTGATCTTTCCTTTTGGGCTCGACTCGGTGGCGAAACGCGTGTCAGGTATTGCAGAGACGCTGAATAAAAACACGCAGGAATCGATCGGCACAAAACAGCACA
The DNA here is from genome assembly GCA_039922795.1 of Chitinophagaceae bacterium. GTDB lineage: Bacteria > Bacteroidota > Bacteroidia > Chitinophagales > Chitinophagaceae > JADCRZ01. The sequence goes on along the minus strand of JBDTEB010000554.1, from coordinate 2,786 downwards.
AGATTGATATCGTACTGCAGAATGAAACCACGGTATCCAATGGCTATGTTGCGCTGGGGCCTTACCGCAGCGAGTTTTACCTCACGCCGCCGCAGAACAGTTTTTCACTTGGAAGCCTTCCCTGGTATGAGCAGCTGACAATTCATGAATTCAGGCATGTGCAGCAGAATAATAATTTCAATATCGGGTTTTCTCATTTGATGCGCGTGATCTTTGGGGAAGAAGGACAGGCACTGGCCAACAATGCAGTAGTTCCTGATTGGTTTTACGAAGGCGATGCCGTGTATAATGAAACCAATGTAAGCCGCCAGGGCAGGGGCCGACTGGCCAATTTTTATAATGGTTACCGATCGCTCTGGGCGGCAGGTAAAGAGTACAGCTGGATGAAACTTCGCAATGGATCGTATCGTGATTTTACACCGGATCATTACGCGCTGGGTTATTTGCAGGTCGCCTATGGACGGGAAAAATATGGCGAAGATTTCTGGAAGAAAGTAACTACCGATGCGGTTAAATATAAAGGCCTGTTTTATCCTTTCCAGTCCGCGATAAAAAGATATTCAGAAAAATCTTTTAAAGTGTTCAGGGAGGATGCGCTGAATTATTTCAAGGACCAGTACAAAAACACGAAGCCCCTTGTGGATGACCATTCACAGCGTTATGCAGACGAAGAATATCCTTCGGTTACTGATGAAGGCGCGGTCATTTTCGTGAAATCTTCCTTCCGAAAAGTGCAGGCTTTTACTTTACGTGAAGCGGGTAAACCTGACCGCCGGATAAAGATCAGGGGACTTTCGCTGGACCATCATTTTTCTTACCGGAATGGATTTATAGTGTACAGTGGTTACCGGCCGGATCTCCGCCGGGGCTGGAGGAATTTTGGCGAGATCCGTATGATCGAAGTGAAAACGGGCAAAGAGAAAGCGCTTACCAATAAAACGAAATACTTTTCGCCGGATTTGAGTCCGGATGGAAAGTCGATCGTAACTGTTGAGCTCTCGAAAGACGGCAATTCTTCGCTTGATCTTCTGAATGCATCAACCGGGAGTATCATTAAAAAGCTCGAAAATCCCGGTACTTACGTCTATGCATACCCGAAATTCACAGACAACAGCAGGCAGGTTGTTTCGGTGATAAAAAATCCTGCCGGAAAAATGTCGCTGGCACTTACAGACATCACATCAGGGAAGACGGAGACCCTGTTGCCATTTTCTTTTCACGTTATGGGCTTCCCGGTTGTGACAGGCGACACGGTTTTCTTTTCGGCATCCTCGGGAGAGTTTGACCGCATCTATGCATACCTGTTGCACGAGCGTCTCCTGTTCAGGGTTGGCAGGTCGGGAGATGAACATCTTACTGGTGACTACCAGCCGGCGGTTGGAGGCGGAAAGCTTTACTGGAGCCGCTTTACGGCTGATGGTTCCAGATTGGTCTCCTCGGCTTTAAAAGACCTGGTTTGGTTTCCGGTTGAGCCTCTCACCCTGGAGGCACCGTTACCCGATTTTAAGGTTTCCCTGGTGAACAATAACCCGTTGACTGGCGATTTGCCGGTGTCAACCGCTCCCGTATCTTCTTATTCCAAAATCAAAGGACTCATCAATTTTCACAGCCTTGAGCCCATCGTGGATGATCCGCTCTACTCTTTATCGATAGTGGGAGAAAATGTGCTGAATACGATGCAATCGGAACTTGCGTTGGCCTATAATCGCAACGAAGGATATAAGAGAGTCGGCTTCAACGCCATCTATGGCGGACTGTTTCCCTACCTATCCGGCGGTGTAACGTACACGCTCGACCGCCGCGGACTTTATCGCAACAGAAGAATAAACTGGAATGAATGGGAGTATAGGGCAGGCCTCAATGTTCCGTTGAACTTAAGCCGGGGAAACCACATAACAAACCTGAATATCGGGACCGATTATATATATAACCAGCCTAAGTTCCGGGGAGTTTACAAGGATAGTCTGGGCGACAGGTCTTTTGGATATACGAACAGTTATTTTACCATCAGCAACCAGGTGCAGAAGGCTAAACAGCAGATCTATCCGCATTTTGCGCAAAGTGCCTATTTGGGTTATCGCAGGGCGCTCCATGGGGGAGAGGCCAACCAGTTCCTGGCTTCCGGCTATCTGTATTTTCCCGGATTTTCCAATAACCATAGCCTGGTGTTGAACGCAGCTTTTCAGCAGCATGATACTTTGAACCAGCGGTCTTTCACCAATTCTTTTCCCTTCTCACGGGGATATACAGCCGAAAACATTCGACAGATGACGAAATTCGGAGCGACGTATCACCTGCCTCTTTTCTATCCCGACCGGGGTTTTGGCAATATTGTTTATTTCCTGAGAGTTCGCGGTGCTGCGTTTTATGATCATACTAAGGTGATGGATGCCCGAAAGAACACCGCCAGTTTCCGTTCCACGGGAGGAGAGGTTTATTTTGATACAAGCTGGTGGAACGAGTTGCCATTAAGTTTCGGGTTCAGGCTATCGTACCTCCTCGACCCCGATTTGTATGGTGGCAGCGGCAGCACCAGGTTTGAGTTTATACTACCATTGAACATCTTGAATCGCTAATCGCTTCAGTCTCTCAGCAGAAAAAGTCAATCGTCGGCTTCTTGTAGGGGCAGGGCTCGCCTCTGCCCTGGTCGATGAAAACGCTTGGTGGCTGCTTTTGAATCGCTGACATCCCGCGTAACGCCGATGGTTGTCCATTCATCGACGATTTACATCTCGCCGGTAACGGCTTTTTGCCCTTTCATCAACCAGGGCAGAGGCGAGCCCTGC
>JBDTEB010000553.1:0-4543 GCA_039922795.1 Chitinophagaceae bacterium | reverse complement strand
ACCTCAGCAGGCCATTGATGCAAATTTCGGAAATAAATTGGCACAAAATACAGGATATTAAAATGTGATGGTGTTATTGGTGCGATGAAGTATCCTTGTAGTCCTATAAACAAACTCAGGCCATCTTCATCCACACTTAGATGGATGTATTCATATTTTACGCATCGCCACAGGCGCTTCACCCCAGCACGGACATCGCCGTCCGTGCTCTGCTTCAAAACCGGAGCTGCCTCTTTAAAGACATCGAGCTCCTCAACCCCTTTAACTAAAATTAAATTGCCTTAAAAAATCTTCCCTATAATTTCGGCCAATCGGTAGCTCGACCTTATTTACAACCACCACCTGGTCGCTAAATGACTGTATGGCATTCATGTTAACTGCGAAGGAGCGATGGATACGAGCCAGTTGTTGAAATTTCAACTTATCCAGCAACTGCCCCAGAGATAACCGGACGGCAAGTTTTTTATCCGTGGTCACGATATTTACGTAATTGTTATCTGCTTCGAGATAAAGCAAATCATTTATCCTCAGTTTGATAAAATGGTTTTTATACTTTACAAAAATCCATTCATTCAATTGCAAAATTTGTTCTTTTTCGGGAGAACCAACGAGCTCAACCCTGACCTCTGGCAAAAGGGGAATTATCTTTGTAGTTGTTGCCTGATATCTTACTATGGCGAAATTGTTGATGGCCAGTTCAATAGCAATACGAACATTATTAATATTATATGGCTTAATCAAAAATGCCGCCGGATGGGTTTGCTTCACTCTTTCTACTGTTAGAGCATCAGCAAAGGCAGTTAAATATATTACCGGCACCTCTTTAATTTTCAAAAGATTAATAGCGGTTTCTATGCCGTCCTTATCACCGATGATACTAATATCCATTAAAACAATATCAACATCATTCGCTGTAAATAATGCCATAGCTTCTGCTGAATTGTCAGCCGTCCCCACCACATTATATCCGTCTCTTTCCAGCCCCTCGGCAAGATCCATCGCAACAATGGATTCATCTTCAACCACTAGTATATTTATTTTCTCCGATGCCATGCTGTATAAATTTATGCGGCCTGATTTGGAATGACAATGGTAAATGAAGTACCATTTTGTCCGTCAACCGTTTGACTGGCCCTAAGTTGCTTGCCCAATACTTTTATTAGTTGTTTACCAAAAGAACTGCCTTTCATTTTCCATTCTTCCACGTTTATTCCTTCACCGTTGTCTTTCACTACCAGGGTTAATTGTTCATTACAATTAGTGAGGCTGATGGTAAGGCTGGGGAGCGAGATATTTTTATACGCATATTTTAAAGCGTTAGACACCAGTTCATTGATCAGCAATCCTATTGGTAATGCCTTTTCCACATCCAGGATCTCGTTTTCAATTTTTAAATCAAGGTTAAAGTCATCACGTCCAAAACCATAGGATGCCAGTAACGTTTCTGCCAGGTCAGTAATATACTCCTTCATATTAACGGCCGTAAGCAGATCGGTAGTGTACAATCGCTGATGTATCAAACTCATTGCCTGTACCCGCTGCTGGCTTTCCTTTAATACCAGGATAGCTTCTGAGTCCTGCAGTTTATAGGTTTGTAAACTAAGCAGGCTGCTAACTATCTGCAGGTTGTTTTTTACCCGGTGGTGCAACTCTTTCATAACCGCTTGCAGCCGATCGGCCTGCGATTCGATCTGTACCTTTTGCCTTTTCATTCGCTGGTAAAGCCATGCTATAGTTGCCGCAAGCGCTATCAGGAAAATTAGAAAGCCTGCCAGCAGCATGATGCTCTTTTTTTGGCTTAAACCTTCCATTTCAAGACGGGTAATCTCAGATTCTTTTTTTGACGTATCAAATTGCAGCTGCAGTTTCATAACCTGCTGCGATTTCGACAGATTGGTGAGCATATCACTGATGCTATCGTATAAAATATAATAACGCAAAGCGGAATCCATTCTCCCGTTGGCTTGAAACGCAACATACATTTGACTGTAAGCATTTTGAATGCGTGCCGGCGAATTTTCTTTAGTGGTGGTGGCTACCATAAGACGTGCGTACTTTATGGCGTTTTTAAAATCTTTTAATTGCACATACGCATTTGAAATATTGCCATAATTATACGACAGGCTCAAGACCTTTTTTTCTGCGAGATTAAAAGCGAGTGCTTTAAAAAGGTATTCCAGCGCTTTGGGATAATCCTTCTTATATTCTAAATTAAACTGGCTAATATTATTATTCAGCCTGCCAAAGTATTCTCGTCCTTTTGTAGACCGGGCGATCAGGGCGAAGGCCCGGTTGTAATAGGCAAATGCCGTGTCGTAATAAAAGCGCTGCCCTGTTTTTGCTCTATCGCGGGAAAGTACTCCGGACATATTAAGGCTCAAAACCATCCCTGCAGTGTCCTGCAGTTTTTTGAACTTGTCTAGGGCATCTTTGATATAAGCAACGGCCCTGGTGAGGTATTCCATCGTCTTGTTATCCGACGCCATGTCTTTGTAAATCATCCCAACCTCAACTTCGGCAAAAGCCGCCTGACTAAACGCGCCGGACTTTTCATAAGTTCTTTGGCATTCCAAACCCTTTTGCAAGGCAGTCGCATAGTCCCCTGCCAACCTGCTTGTTTTTGTTTCGATCAATAATGCAAGGGCGACTCCTTTGTCGTAATTAAGCCTTTTGCCGAGTGAATAAGCCCGTCTGGCTATGCTTAAGACAGTGTCTGAGTTTGACAACGCGTAGCTTGACGCGAGGATATTCAAGCGGCCTACCATCGCCGTATCCTGCCGGCCTGTGGAGATAATCTTTTCAAGACTGTCTCTGTACGCGGGGGAAGATTGGGCGGCGCTTAACAAGGGGAAAAATAAAGACAGCATCAGCGACCATCCACGCCAATAGCTCTCCTGACATTTTTTAAGCGTCGCCGCTTTCTTTATCATAACCTATCTTTGTTTTTGTTGTCCCAGCGATGGTTGCCAATTGATGCCTTCCCACCATCCGCACCCTTTAAATGTATCAAGGTATAATAAAAGATCCGCTGACGGATGCAAAAATCACAGATTGGAGTTTATTGCTGATTATTTTAATGGGGTAAGATCTAATATTTTTGGCTGGTCGGCTGTTCCATAATTGTCATCCATCTGAAAATTTAAATCGGATGCAGATTCGTACAGATACATTGTTTTCTTACAGTAATACCTGAACCTGATTTTCGACTGTTCTGAAGCAGTTCCATTGATCAAGACAAAGAAAACTTTCGAACTGTCCATTTGCACAAACACTCCTTCTCCCCGGTATTCCCCGCCAATAAAAGCACCCAGTTTATCGCCCTCACCCTGATTTGCGTTTAATTTTTCGGCAAGGCTTACAACAGCCGTCATACTTGCAGGGTATTTGCCTGTTTTATCCAAAACCCAGTTGGGTGGCGGATATTGGGTATAGTTTTCAGTTACAGGTTTTTTTTCCGAAGATTTTTTGCAAGCATGAAAACCCGAAATCATGATCGTGGAGATAATAATTAAAAATAATTTTTTCACGTATGTTTTTAGATAAAGCGATGGAAAAAAAAGTGGTACTCCTTTTCCCATCGCGTATTTTAGATTTCGTATTCACGCGGGCTATTGCCGCATCACACTATACACACGGGGTATATTATCGACCACAACATGGATAAAGTAAATGCCATTGGCACAATCTGAGCCGTCGGACTTTTTCCCATTCCAGCTCATTTTATAGGTCGTTCCCGAGACGATCTCTTTTGCTTTTTGCAGCATCAGTCGTCCCCTTGTATCTACTATCGAGACCTGGACTTCATGATTGCCCGTTGCCTGCGACCCACCCAGATCTACCGTAAGATTAGTGCTTGTGGTGAAAGGATTGGGATAAATGGTTGTGGTCAGACTTTGTTTGGAAAATCTAAGCTCGAACGGTTTCGAAAGTTTGCCCATGTTCGTATTCGACCGGTAGTTTATGACGGACACCGCCTGAGCAACAAAGTCTCTTCCTCTCTGTACCATAAACAGCACCGGCTGCTCTGCTTCTCCACCGATATTGAGGAAGTAGGTGAGGTTGGCGATCTCGGGATTTTTGATGGGTATTGCTTTGCCTCTTAATTCACCACCAACAAACGCCACGATAGTATCACCCGCCTGAAGTGTAAACTCTCCGGCGACCACAGCTGCTATCGTCATATTTTCTGCATTCCGGTAGTTGGCCGAAACAGGTCGCTCATTAGCCGTTGGATTAACATCTTGTGAAAACCTGCCTGTGAGGCTGCCATTATTTTTAGGGTAATAGAACGCGGTATCATTCGATCTGTTTCTATATATCATATACCCTTTACCAGGCTCCAGGTAATTCAGGCTACCTATCCAGCCGTTTTGTGTGCTGTACATGGCAAAGCCCGTTTGCGACTTTATTACATCTTCATCCGATGCCTTATAACCGGCCAGTGCTTCTTTAATGGTCATGTTTACCTGCGGCAGATAGCTGATAAAGTTCCATCTGGCACCTTTCAGTGGAATGGGCGTCGTGGTAACATTAACAGGCGTTC
>JBDTEB010000552.1:0-5452 GCA_039922795.1 Chitinophagaceae bacterium | reverse complement strand
GTTGCCCGGAAAATCTCGGTTTCCAGGGTAAAACGGGATGACTTCTTTTCCTGGATCTTTGTTGTCTCCTCGCTGCTGCTTTATCTGGTGTGGATGGCTCTGCTGCTGTTGATAACAGCCATTGTCGATGTAAAGTATGCTGCGGCTTTGATGATGATCATGCCAATAACAGGAATACTAACGCTGTGCTATATACGATGTGCAGAAAACTGGTTTCAATATGATAAATTAAAAAAGCTGAAGAGAAATTCCCCCTCAGCTTTCAACGAAATGTGCGGGCTGAGAAGAGTTCTCCTGTCTACACTTTTCCCTTCTTGATCTCTTCCACCACTCCCGGATCAAGCAACGAGCTCAGGTCACCGAGATTACCGACCTCACCCTCTGCTATTTTTCTCAGGATCCGGCGCATGATCTTTCCACTGCGGGTTTTTGGAAGTCCTGTTACAAATTGGATCTTGTCGGGTTTGGCAATGGGACCAATGATCCGGCTGACAGTGGAAACAATGTCCTTACGGTTAAGATCCTCGCTGTGCATATTTTCCGTTGCGATAACAAAAGCGTAAATACCCTGTCCCTTGATCTCGTGGGGATACCCTACGACGGCACTTTCGACGACACCGGCATGCATATTGATCGCGTTTTCCACTTCTGCAGTTCCTATTCTGTGACCGCTTACATTCAGCACATCATCTACCCGACCTGTTATCCGGTAGAAGCCGTTTGCATCTCTCAATGCTCCATCACCCGTAAAATAAAGATCCTTATAGGTGGAAAAATAATTCAGTTTGCAACGCGAATGATCTCCATACGTCGTTCGGATAATTCCCGGCCAGGGATGACTGATACAAAGATTTCCACTCACGTTGTCTCCCATTATTTCCTGTCCCTGTTCATCTACCAGTAATGGTTGAACGCCGGGCATCGGCAGTGTGGCGAAGCTTGGAATTTCCGGGGTGATACCGGCAAAGTTTGATATCATCACACCTGCGGTTTCCGTTTGCCACCAGGTGTCGATTACCGGACAACCGCCTTTCCCTATATTGTCTTTGTACCAATGCCAGGCTTCTACATTAATGGGCTCTCCCACCGTGCCAAGTACTTCCAGTGAATCGAGTTTTGCATTTCTTACCGGGTCAAGTCCGAAACCCATCAGCGAACGGATCGCCGTAGGAGCCGTGTATAAAATATTTACCTGGTGTTTGTCGGTGATTTCCCAGAATCGTGATGGCTGGGGATAGGTCGGGATGCCTTCGAATATCAGCGTAGTGGCTCCGGCGGCCAGGGGACCATATACTATATAGCTATGGCCGGTGATCCAGCCGATATCCGCGGTGCAAAAATGCACCTGTCCTTCCTTATATTGAAAAGCGTTGATAAATGTGTAATAAACCCACACCATGTAACCAGCAACAGTATGCACAACGCCTTTCGGTTTACCGGTCGATCCGGAGGTGTAGAGAATAAAGAGCGTGTCTTCGGCGTCCATTTCTTCAGCGGGCACAAACACATCGCCGTTTTTTGTGACTTCTTTCACCTCATCTTCCCACCATACATCCCGGCCCTTGATCATACTCACCGGGGTATTTGTGCGCGTGCACACGATCACTCTCTTCACAAAGCCGCAGGAAACGAGCGCATCATCAATAACCGCTTTCAGGGAAATCACCTTATTACCTCGATGAGCACCGTCGCAGGTGATGATACATTCGGCCTTCGCATCCTGTAACCGATCAGAAATACTTTGTGCCGAAAATCCGCCAAAGATCACAGAATGGATGGCGCCGATCCTTGCGCAGGCCAGCACTGCGATGGCAAGCTCCGGGATCATACCCATGTAGATACAAACACGGTCGCCTTTTTTTACGCCATTATTTTTCAGCACCTGGGCGATCTGGTTGACCTTCTGATGGAGTTCCCTGTAGGTGATCGTACGAGAAGCTTCCGAAGGGTCGTTAGCTTCCCAGATCAATGCCGGTTTGTCGCCTGACGTTTCAAGATGGCGGTCGAGACAGTTTTCAGTAATATTGAGTTTGCCGCCCTGGAACCATTTGATGTCGGGATCGCTGAAATTCCAATCCAGTACTTTGTCCCATTTTCTTTTCCAGGTAAATTCCTCTGCAATATTGCCCCAGAATTCTTCCGGTTTGTCGATACTTTGCTGGTAAACTTCTTTGTAATGATCGAATGATCTGATCTGGTTAGGATATTTCATACGGCTGGAAAAACTTTAGTCGTTTATGATATGAGCCAATAAATTTACGCCTTATGCGCATACGACGAAGGCAAAGATCAGCCATAACTTACTATATTCATGCTTGTATCCCATACTTGTCATTTAACCCTTTAATTTAATATGTCTTCAAGCAAAGGCATCTGGAGTGTCATCACGGCTTCCTCTGTTGGCACCCTGATCGAGTGGTACGACTTCTATATTTTCGGAAGCTTGTCAACGATCATCGCGCAGAAATTTTTTCCTGATACCAACCCTACGGCGGCACTGCTGTCTACGCTGGCCACCTTTGCGGCCGGGTTCATTGTAAGGCCATTCGGCGCCCTTTTTTTTGGAAGGCTGGGTGATATGATCGGAAGAAAATCAACCTTTCTGCTAACGCTTGTGCTGATGGGCGCTTCTACTTTCCTTATCGGATGTGTACCCACATATGCCACTATCGGAGGCTGGGCGCCATTCCTGGTTTTAATGCTAAGGCTGTTGCAAGGTCTGGCACTGGGCGGCGAATACGGTGGCGCGGCAACATATGTTGCTGAACACGCTCCCCCAAATCGCAGGGGTTACTATACAAGCTGGATCCAGACGACCGCGACGCTAGGGCTCTTTCTTTCCCTGATCGTGATACTCGGTATTCGCCGTGCGGTAGGTGTGGAAGAATTTACAACGGGTAACGGGTGGAGATATCCTTTCCTTTTTTCGATCATTCTGGTAGTGGTATCCATTTTCATCAGGCTGAAAATGAACGAATCACCCGTCTTTGCCAAGCTGAAAAAAGAAGGCAAGACTTCTACCAATCCGCTGAAAGAAAGTTTTGGGAAGAGAGAGAATTTCAAGATGGTATTACTCGCCCTTTTTGGAGCCACGATGGGGCAGGGGGTCATCTGGTACACCGGCCAGTTTTATGCACAGACTTTTATTCTTACCAAATGTTTTGTTGAATACGAAGAAGCCAATACCATCATCCTCATCGCACTGGTTATCGCAACGCCCTTCTTTGTGATCTTTGGCGGGTTGTCTGACAGGTGGGGCAGAAAAAACATCATGCTCGCAGGAATGTTGCTCGGGGTTTTATTCTACCGGCCAATTTTCCAACAGATCTATCGGATCTCAGATACTTCGACGCAAATTGTTGAAAGTAAAACAACAACCGCATTGCCTGCTGCTACCGGTGTCGCTTCCACGAACCTTCCGGGGTCAGTAACGCTGAGTATTTTTTCAGATGGGGGCTCTTTTAAAGAAACAACGAAGTATAAAGGCACTGTGCCTGCCACTACAAAGGAAGTGACACTCGGGAATGCAAATCGCTGGAAGATCACGCTTTTGGTAACACTCATGGTGATCTTTGTGACGATGGTCTATGGGCCCATTGCTGCTTTCCTGGTAGAGATCTTCCCCGCGAAGATCAGGTACACATCTATGTCACTGCCTTATCATATAGGCAACGGGGTTTTTGGCGGGATGGTGCCCTTTATTGCGACACTGATCACCACGATTCCAGGTGCGAATTATTTATCCGGACTATGGTACCCAATCATCATTGCATCCATCAGTCTTATTATTGGAACGATCTATCTCTCCAATAAAAAGGAGCTGGAATAAAATAAAATTGTCATGAACCTTCTTAGAAAATTCCTCGGTCTTGTGTGGATGATCCTCGGCCCTTTAATTATTTGCGTGTTGATCACTACGGCCATCAACACCATCGACATAAACGGGAAAAGCGATATCAACAAACCAGTGCCCTGGATCATCGTAATCGCCATCTTCACTCCTATCTGCGTGGGACTGAGCATTTTCGGGTACTATGCCTGGAACAAAGAATACGAGAGAGTCAATGATGTTTAATGTATTGTTTGGTTGGAGATTTGCATTCATGGTTTGTACCATCCGAATAACCACCTGGCATATCATGCGGGGCATACATTCATCATTCACAACTTATCAAACATGTCGATCCAGCTCGAGGGACTCTCAAAGAATTATGGCACCCAGAAGGCGGTTGATTCGATCTCATTCGGCGTAGCCAAAGGCGAGATCGTTGGCTTTCTTGGACCCAATGGCGCGGGCAAGTCCACTACGATGAAGATGATCACGGGATATCTCATGCCGGATGAAGGAAAGGCGTTCGTTAATGGAATCAATGTTGTGGAAAATCCGAAACAGGCAAAAGCCGTGATCGGCTACCTGCCAGAATCGAACCCGCTTTATTACGATATGTATGTGCGGGAATACCTCGGATTTATTGCAGGTTTACACCAGCTGAAAAATCCCAAAGAACATATAGAAGAGGTTATTGTAAAAACAGGCCTCAGCCTGGAAAGTGGTAAAAAAACCGGACAGCTTTCGAAGGGCTACAAACAAAGGGTGGGCCTTGCTGCTGCGCTTATCCATGAACCGGAAGTGCTGATCCTTGACGAACCCACCAGCGGACTTGACCCCAACCAGATCGTGGAAATTCGGGAACTCATCAAAGAATTCGGCAAAAACAAAACGGTTTTGTTCTCCTCGCATATCCTTCAGGAGATCGAAGCCATCTGCGACCGGGTGATCATCATTAACAGGGGTAAGCTGGTGGCAAATGACAGCCTGAATTCCCTGCAGCAATACAAGGCCAAAAATGAAACGATCATTGTTCACTTCAAGGAGAAGGTTGACGTTAGTGATCTCCGCGCTCTTGAAGGGTCAGCATCCGTCGAAGATTTACAAAACGCCGGTTTCAGGATTGGAACAACAAATGCCGAGTCGCTGAAAAGACTGCTGCTGAGGTTTGCGCTGGATAAAAACCTCAATATTATTTCCATCCAAAGTGAAAGTCAAAGCCTGGAAGATATATTCAGAGACCTTACAAAACAACCCTGACGAGTATCCCCTGCATGCAAAACCTCATTGGTTCCACAGATTGTGCACGTTAATGTGCTGTTTTGTCGCCTTGTATCACCAGGTTTTCATTGAAAAAAATAGCGGTGTTACTGTGTAAAGATTGTTTCTTTGCATCATTGAAAAAGGGCGCAAAAGTTTGACCGTTATGAATTTTTCTGCGGTCTTCCCCAAACATTGATAAAATAAAATTATATGAGCTATATAGCTGAGATCATCGCCAGGCAAATTTTAGACAGTCGCGGCAATCCTACAATAGAAGTAGATCTCCTTACAGAAAATGAATACCTCGGAAGAGCCGCAGTCCCATCAGGCGCCAGTACGGGCATTCATGAAGCGATAGAA
>JBDTEB010000551.1:0-3514 GCA_039922795.1 Chitinophagaceae bacterium | reverse complement strand
GCTTACTACAGTCTGGGTATTGCCACTGGCTTTTATCTTTCCCTTCTGCAACCAGATCGACTGCGGGCAGAGCATACTTACCGCCTGCATATTGTGACTTACAAAAATAATCGTTCTACCGTTCTGTGTGGAAACGTCTTTCATTTTGCCCAGGCATTTCTTCTGAAATTCAGAATCACCTACGGCCAGTACTTCATCCACGATAAGTATATCCGGGTCGAGATGGGCAGCAACGGCGAAGGCTAAACGCACATACATGCCGGAAGAGTAGCGTTTTACCGGTGTGTCCAGAAACTGTTCAATACCTGAAAAATCGATGATTTCATCAAACTTTCTTTTGATGTCATTCTTTTTCATTCCAAGCATATACCCGCTGATGATGATGTTTTCGCGACCGGTAAGTTCAGTATCAAAACCGGTTCCCACTTCAAGCAGGCTGCTGATCTTTCCCCTCCCTCTCACCACGCCTTCAGTTGGCCTGCTGATCCTTGACAATACCTTTAGCAGGGTTGACTTCCCTGCACCATTTCGGCCAACCACACCCCACACTTCCCCTTTTTTGATGTTGAAATTTACATCGCGTAATGCCCAGAGATATTTGCTGCTCTCGACATCGCTATGCTCATCATCATGAAAAAATGAGTCTTTCTGCTTTAGTACGCGGCGCTTCCACCACTCATTCATGTCCTGTTTGAGGGATCCGGTGCCAATGGTACCTAGCCGGTATAATTTGGAAATATGTTCAGCCTGGATTGCTATGTCTGACATTGGATATAAAATCATCAGATGACATCGATCAACTTGTCACCCATTTTATTAAAAAACAAAACACCTGCCGCAACAAGCACCACAGTGGTAAGGGCGCTGTAGGCCAGGTGGATCAGTGAAACTTCTCCTGTTCCTATAAACGAATACCGGAATAATTCAAATGGCGAAGACAGCGGGTTCAGATAAACCAGCCACTTATATTTTTGATTCACATTTTGTACTGAATAAAATATCGGACATACAAACATCAGCAATCTCATCATAAGATTGACCATGCTCAGCAAGTCGCGGTATTTAGCCGTGAGTATCGAGAAAATAAGTCCTGCCCCCAGCCCGATCATAGCGGTAAAAATCACTGCGGGTAATGCCCAAAGCGCCCCACCAATATGTAACTTGACATCACCCATAAAAAAATAATAGAAAAGCACAATGACCAGCAGCAACAATTGAATTAAAAAACGCGTACTATGTACGACCATTACAGATATGGGTACGATAATCCGTGGAAAATAAACTTTACTAAAGATCCGTGCATTCTGAGAAAACGTGGATGCCGTATTAATAAAAACGTCAGAGAAAAGATTCCATAAAGTGATCCCGATAAGATAATACAGGAAGGGAGGCACGCCATCTGTTTTTCCACCCAGCATTTTGTAAAAAACCAGCACGTAGATGATCACGGTAAGTATCGGTTGCAACAATACCCAGAGTGGTCCAAGAAGGGTCTGTTGATACGAGGTGAGAAAATCCTTTCTTACAAGCCGGAACATCAGATCCTTGTATGCGTAAAGCTCTTTGTAGCTGGCACCCAGCCAGGTGGTCTGTGTCTTAATTTCCCAATCCCATTCCGCCTGTTTTTCCGACATAACTTGATAAATCCATTTAAATTTCTAAAGATAGTTATTAAAACCTGATACCAGATTCTGCCTCAGTGGCACATCCCGATAAATCAGGCTGCTAAAGGGTTTTACTTAAATATTGTTTTTCGCAGGTGCAAAAGGTACAACCTGACTACATAATAAATTGACTTTAGGTTACTGCTTAGGCCCAGGGCTCCATGTGCCTGGATAAATGCGCCCTTTTTATCGGTATGGTAAATTCTGTTGGATGCCATCGCATAATGGATGGAAAAATTTTTGCTGGCGCGGGCTTTGAGTTTGCGCCTCAATGGTAGTGGTATGCTGTTCTGGGCCAGCCGGATTACTTTTTTAATATCAAGGATGTTCTGCCCTGTTGCAATGGACCTGCTGGTGATATTTGCTGCATGACCAGAACGATACAGGGCAAGACAGCGGGGCGAATAAGCAACAGAATAATTTGCAGCAATGCGGATCCACATCTCCCAGTCTTCACCATAATGCACACCATAAAAGCTGCCGAGTTTCTCGTACACCTCACGTTTTACTACAATGGATGGAGGTTGAAGAATGGGTGCCACGGCAGCCTGTTCTAAAAATCCTGGAATAATCCCTGGCTCCTGCAACAGCGAAATATGCCACGGCGCGGCTTCTACCCCATTTTCATCGACATGTGTACATTTTGTAAAGGCGGCCCCGATCCCCGGGTTTGCGCAGAACAGTTTATCGATCTCTTCATAAAACCCCGGTTTAACCAGGTCGTCTCCATGCAGCAAATGCACGCGCTCTCCTCTTGACCGCTGAATAGCGGTTTCGAAATTCCGAAGACTTCCCCTGTTAACCGGTTGACGATAATAACCGACGCGACCAGCGCCGATCTCCTTCACAAGAGCTTCAACATCACCATCCGTGCTGCAATCATCAATAACCTCAATTTGCATGGCCTGTTCGCCTGGGTCCTGTTTCAAAACGCTTTCGACAGCAACCCTTATATATTCAAAACAATTATAGACCGGGATCATCACCGACCATAGTGATCGAGCGACTCCATCAGGTATTGGATGTATAACGGGCGGTGTTTCAGGAATGCGGTTGTTCATCAAAGGATATATTATATTCCGCTTACCCGGGTAACAGGTATCACGTTTTCTTCGCCTTGCCCTTCTTGCTCCCTGGCATTGTCCCCACTCACAATTTTCGAGAACCTCACCTTCATTCTAATGAAATATTCTTCAAAATAATGGTATGATAGAGAGGCCAGCAAGAGCGTGAGGGCAACTGTTCCCAGGTAAATGAACAGGTTGTTGTTGATCGAAAAATATTTAAGCAGGGAGATTACGATCATCACAGCGATACAGTGGTACATATAAATGCCGTAGGAAATCTTGCCGAGATAATTTGTCCACTTTGCTTCCAGGCTAAAGATCGGCTTCGGATTGGTAGCAAAGTTTAAGATCAGTGCTGCAAAAAGTGTTGCATAGATCTCAGAAAAATATCCCTTGCTAAAATAGTAGCCGTTGAAAATGAAAAGTAATGTTGCAGCAACAAGAATCCATTGCAGGTATGGATTGTAGACTATGTTAAGGATCGCCTGCTTCTTATGGAAATACACCATGGCGGTTAGTCCGCCGATAGCCATACAATCGATATTAAAAAAATTGAGAAAGATGAGCAGATCTTTTTGTCCCCTGAACTCTGGAAGATGTGAAACGCCGATGCGCACAGCCAGGTAAGCGACAATGATGCCAATGAGCGCTATCTTCCTGTTTTTCTTAATCAAGCTAAAAATCAACGGCCAGAAAAGATAAAATTGTTCCTCCGTTCCTATCGACCAGAGTTGGTTGGCTCCGGGAATAAATCCATCACCATTCGAACTGCCAAGCATCATC
>JBDTEB010000550.1:0-4610 GCA_039922795.1 Chitinophagaceae bacterium | reverse complement strand
AACACCGTCATTCACCGTACCCAACGACTGCCCGAGAATACTTGGGATGACCGCCTCCGTTAGTATCCCCGATCTTTTTGCCTTGTAAACATCAGCAGAGAGGGAAAGTGCATTGCGGAACAATTTCAGCTCAAGGCCAAGATCGACAGATTTATACGTTTCCCAGGTAATATCGGGATTTCCAAGATTGCTTTCATTGGCGGAAGGGGTGTTAGAGAATCCCGTTCCAAAAGTATAACCGCCACTTCCGGTATTTCTTGCATAGAAACTTTCAAATGGGAACCGGTTACCCCCGATCTCGCTGTTGCCGGATTGGCCTGCCGATCCCCTGATCTTCAGATAGCTCAAGAAATTGCCTTCAGGCGTAAAACCCTTGTCGGTAATTACGTAGCCCGCAGATACCGCCGGGAAAAAACCATAGCGTTTGCCGGGAGGAAAATTCTCTGACCCGGAATAACTTCCTACGAATCCCAAATAATATTTATCACGGAAACTATAGTCAACTCGTCCGGAAACACCCTGTCCCCGGAAGTCGAGTCTTTCCGGTGATACATTTACATTTCGCTGCCCTCTCAATGAAGCTTTTACGTTATGACTGCCAAAAGATCTGTCATAATCGAATCCCGCCCATATTTCGTTGCGACGATTATTATTCGTAAAAGATGAACTCCGGTACCCGAGGGGAGTTTTTGTACGGAAGAGCACGGGAGCGGCACCGCTGAGATCATACACTTCATAGTCGCGATTGAGACCACTGGTATAGGTTCCCGACACATCGTAACTGTAATAGATATTCGCAGAAAGTCCTGAGGTGATAAAATCGAGTTTTTGTTTAACATTCAAACTCGCCAGCAACACCCGGTCCACTGCACTGATATACCCCCGGTCCCTGATCATTCCCAACGGGTTGTTGCGGTAATCTGTAGTTCCGCCGTATGTGCCGTTCTGATTAAGTATGGGAAAGGCATTGGGCGGTGTATTATTTAACGTACTCAACAGGGTGCCCGTATTGTCTCCCGGATCGAGACGGTTTTCTGCACGTCCACCGGAGTATAGGCTGACCGTTAGATTTTTGTTTACATCGAAATCGATATTGCCCCGAAAATTAAATCGTTTAAACCCGTTGTTGGAGTTAAAATCGGTTGATTTGGAATCAGCAAATAATCCACCCTGATTAAAATAACTGAGCAAAACAAAATACCGCAGGGAGCTGTTTCCTCCATCTGCGGAAAGTACATAACGTTGAATGTTCGATGATTTATTCAAAAATCTGTCGATGTAATTATTGTTTGGAAAAAGAAATGGGCTACTTCCATCCTGGTAGGCAGCAAGGGCTGCATCATTAAAGATGGGGGCAGCTTTATCGTTCACCCTTGCTTCATTGTACAGCGTGGCGTAATCGAATGAATTTAATGGCTGGATGGTCTTCTGAGCCATCTGTACTCCACCCTGGATATCGAGGTTGATGCTGGATCTCAGTGCACTTCCTTTCCTGGTTGTGATCAAAACCACGCCCTGTCCTGCCCGAAGTCCATACCAGGCCTGGGCTGCGGCGTCTTTCAGTACGGTGATATTTTCTATCTCATTCACGTCCATATCCTGAAAATCGCGGGGAACGCCATCAACCAATACCCTCGCCCCTGCGCTTCCGTAGGACGATCTGCCACGTACGAATATGTTTGCATTATCATTGCCCGGACGGTTATCGGTTTGCTGAATATAAAGTCCGGGTATTCTTCCCTGCATGGCATTGTACAAATTACTCAACAGCAATTGCGGAAGATCGGCCGTTTTAAAAAAAGACATGGATGAATTGATCTCCCTTTTTTTACGAACACCAAATGGAATCACCACATCGTCTTCCTCACCCGCATCAGTAATCGCCGCTTTCATCCGGATATTAAGATTTGCGAGCGCGTCGAGGACGATTTGCATGGTCAGGTAATTTTCTTTCTTTACCACCAGCACGTCCTTCGTTAGTGCCTTGATGGTGAATTTTCCTGATGCGTCGGTGGTCACCACAGTATTTGTTTCCTGGATGCCGAGCGTAACGCCCCCAAGAGGATTTTTATTCTGATCGGAAACGGTTCCCGAGAATGTTTTGGGGCTGTCTTTTGTATCCTGGCTTTTCACCGGGAGTGCCAGCACCACCAGGATAAGAATCGAAATTATTTTCATATGCAATTTGATCGTCATCGCCTTTGTTTGTAGATAGGATAAATATTGTTTCCGGTAAAAGCTCACCATCCGGGATTTTGTTTGAGAATTCCATTACTCTTATCGATTTCCGCACGGGGTATGGGATAGATGAACATGCGGTCGTTCCAGATGCGTTGATAGGTCGCGGCAAGATCAACTTCGCTGTAGGAAAAAGTCGTGGCTCCGGTTTTAGTGACATCCATTGCTCTTACCGGGGCCTTGATTGTTGCCGCATCCTTCCAGCGCAGCAGATCCCACCAGCGCATTTCTTCAAAGGCGAATTCAACGCCTCTTTCATTGTGGATGCGAAGTCGCACCTGGTCTTTGGTTAACCCTGCCGGAAGATTGGGCATGCCTGCGCGGGTGCGCACCTGGTTTACATACGTGAGCACATCAGCCACCGGACCCTCAGCTTCATTTAATGCTTCCGCATAATTCATCAGCACTTCCGTGTAACGGAAAAAAACAAAATTCAGCAGCGTGGTTGCAGTAGATCCGCCTTTGTATATTTCCGGCCAGAGTTTCCGGCAATAATAACGGGTACGGGTAGTACTGAATGATGCCGGCTGATAATCGGTACCACCATCATACATCTGGATGGTTCTGTTCTGCCATGTCTGATTATTATACAAAACATTTGCGCTAAGTCTTGGGTCCCTGTTTTTATAGGGATCCTGAGGATTGTAGCCGGAGCCAGCCTCTGTAATGGACTTCCCATTACTCATCTCGTAAAGATTCACATGGTTTTGTGTAGGGTTAAGCAATCCCTGGGAACCACCGGAACTTGGGGGAACAATAAAATCACTTAAGATACCACCGAAACTTCTCGGTCCTCTTACTTTGATCATAATATATTCAGGAGAAGCAGACTGGTTTAGCAAGGTGCTATATGTGGGATGAAGCGAATACCTGCCCATGGCGATAATAGCTTTCGCCGCATCTGCTGCTTTTTTCCATTTAGCCGCACTGCCTTCCGAATTGTGAATCGGACTTGCATCCAGCATGAGTACCCTAAGCCGGAGTGCCTTCACTGAACCCCAGGTGGCCCGCCCAAAACTTCTTGCATCCCAATCAAGCTCGGGTGAGTAAGCACGGCCTGAAGGCAGAATAAATGTTACTGAAGAAAAAATCTTTTCGGCTTCATCGAGATCCTTTAAAATAAACATGATTGTTTCTTCATAGGTATTTCTTGGAAGATCGATGTTGTCTGTAAGGCCGGCCGGTTTGTCGACGAGTATCACTCCGCCGAATCTTTTTACCAGTTCGAAATAAAACATGCCTCTGAGGAACAGCATCTGAGCCTTGATCAGTTCCGGACTTTGCAGCGAGGTCCAGGGAACAGTATCCACCTTGGACAACATCACGTTTACATTTCGTATTCCCTGGTACATCCTGTTATATACACCTACCACGTCGGTAGCACTGGGATCCAGGAATTTACCTGTGGTCATGATGGCAATAAAAGGATAGGAATCGGAAGCCGCCGAGGCAACCGCTTCGTCGCAGAACTGACCGGTGGTGCCTTTGTAACCCTGGCTCATTCGGCCAAAATCATCCAGCATATAATTGTAAGAATTATCTGCGAAACGCGCCGCCAGCACCGGGTCACCAAAAACGTTATCCCCGGTAATCGGCGCTCCGGGATCTCGCTGGAGAAAATCTTTCTTGCAGGAAGAACCAAAGGCAAAAATCAGCAAGATCAAAATGGAATACCTGTATTTCATCGTTAAAGGTTGATAGGGATAAGATCTAGAATTGTATGCTCGCGCCGAAATTGAAAACCTTGGTGACGGGATAACTGAAGACTGCGTTGTTGAAAAATCCCTGGTCGCCATTCACCGCAGTGGAGATGGCATTTTCTGGATCGAGTCCAACGAATTTTGTCCAGGTGGCAATATTCTGGGCGTTTGCATATAGCCGGATGCTTTCGATCCTGATCTTTTTCATCAGGGTAGTGGGCAACGTGTAAGAAAATTCTACGTTACGGAGTTTTATATAGGATGAATTCTGCAGCAGGAAGGAGTTGGTAACATAACTGGGATTACTACCCGTAGAGCTAGGCCTGATCACCGGCCATTTTGCAGTGGCTGCCGTTTCAGGCG
Source organism: Chitinophagaceae bacterium (assembly GCA_039922795.1). Classification (GTDB taxonomy): domain Bacteria; phylum Bacteroidota; class Bacteroidia; order Chitinophagales; family Chitinophagaceae; genus JADCRZ01. The sequence goes on along the minus strand of JBDTEB010000550.1, from coordinate 309 downwards.
TCCATCGATCAATCATCTGTATATAATATTGATTTCGCCCGTTGCCATCAAACTGAACATTGGCACTCACTTTATTTGCTCCCTGGAAAAGAGCAGAAAGATTAAATCTTTTCCATCCTACAGATGGTTCAAATCCAAACACATTCCGTGGAAGATCAGCATACCCGATCGGCACCCTGTCCTGGTCATCGATGATATTATCGCCATTCACATCCCTGAATTTCAGGTCACCCGGGATAACCTGGCTCGCCACCCTGCTTTCAGGACTGTTTTTAATATCATCCAGTGACTGGTAAAATCCTATCACTT
>JBDTEB010000549.1:0-4257 GCA_039922795.1 Chitinophagaceae bacterium | reverse complement strand
GCATCGGGCTAACCATCAAAGCAAAGACGCCTCTCGCCACCGAACTTCAGCTGATCAAATTTATTCCAAAAGACCTGGTGCATATAACGCATCACTGGCTGATTCTCCATGGCCGCTATATCTGCATCGCCCGCAGTCCAAAATGCGGAGAATGTGGATTGAAGCCCGCCTGTAAATATTATCAGCAAGTGGTGATCAGGGAAGCATAATTACTCAACATCTTACAGACGGGATTAAATGGTGTTCCGGCAAAGGTTCCCTGGTGAAAGAAATCTCTTCTGTCGAATTCAATTAGGGTTAAATCACCCGTATGGCCATTGCTATTACTGAATATTCTTGCAGTAAATAGTGTTCATGAATGTGCTTACCCGTTGCCTCTTCATATTATTCTCTCAACTGAATATGTTTCAGGCCTTTCCACAGTATGCTTTTTACAACGAGCATTATGTAGAAGGAAAGTTCACCGGGGAGTTCATGGCAGAGGGAGGTGCCATGAATTGCCTTACCGACCTGGGTGGAAACCAGGGGTCGGGAAAACGATTTATCAAAGATGTGAACATCAAACAAAGCAGATTGTGTTATGGCATATCGGGAGCCATCAACTACAACAGGATTATTTCCCTTCGACTGCAGATGACAAAAGGGAAGGTAAGTGCAGATGACCAGGCGATAAAAAATGCAGGTTCGGCTGCACGTGGCAGGTACCTCAGGAATCTTAATTTTGAAAGTACAATCCGGGAACTGTCCGCAGTACTTGAAATTTATCCCCTGATGTTTTTTGTAACGGAAGGTAAGTGGCTGCCTTCTCTCGACTGGTATATTTTTGCCGGGTTAGGATGCTTCTATTTTAATCCTGTTGCCCGATTGGGCGATAGTCGAATTGAACTGGCAGATCTGCGAACGGAAGGCCAGGGATTCGACGAGTATCCTGAAAAAAGAGTTTATCGAAGAAACCAGTTTAATCTCCCCATGGGCACCGGTGTAAAATGGGAGATTCATTCAAGGCTTAATCTCCGGCTGGAACTCAACTATCGTAAACTGTTTACAGACTACCTGGATGATGTGAGCACTGACTATATTGACCCTGCCCTGTTTTTAAAAAATCTGCCGCGGGAAAAGGCGTATTTAGCGGCAAGCCTGTCAGATCGACGAATAAATGCCGGGACGGAGCCATTGTCGCGCGAAGAGATCCGCGGTAACAGCCTGCATAACGATGCCTACTTTTCGTTGTCGCTTCGAACATCCTACGTATTAGGACGAAAAAGACAACCGTAACGATCACTGTGAAGGGATTCTGAAATATCAGCAAGAAAGGGCAAAGTCGGGCAGGCCGGGGGATTATCCCGGTTCTCTTGCCAGGATTGACTAAAGTCAGGTTTTAAAGCTCTACCCAGGAGAGAAACAGGCACTCACCTGATTCTCGTCAGCCAGGTAATCTGTAGCTACAATTCACGTTATTGGAAGGATCCCTTATCACGGAGAACCTTATCCGATGAAAACTACCATTGTCCATCTTGGCGTGAGCCATGAAATAGATTCCGCATTTTCACTGCAGCCTATCCTGGATGCGTGGGAAGCCAGGCAAGGATCTGATCAGGATGTGGCAAGGGAAAATGAGGACAAGTTGCCAAAACTTGTCAGGGAATCAGATAATCTTCCGGAAGATTACGACCAGCGAAGCAGGATCTGCAGACTGATTGAAAAAATTTCCCCATCTGCCCTCACCCTGCATCACGGAAATGAACTAAAGACTTCCCTTCATGTACCCTTCGAAAATCTGGTTGACCTTTCGCTAAGTAACCCGTCAATTTTGCCTGGCTGCCTTGTAAACAATGTAGAGAAGGACGCTTTCAGTAAACTTTATCAATCGGCATATTATTTTCTGGCTTACCAGGTAATACTTGAGCAGGTGTATGGAATATCTGCTCAATCCAGTAAAACGATTGTGTGTAATTCTGCAGACCCTGAAACCTCAGTGAGATCATACAATGAGCTGATACTTGATCACTCTTTTATAAAAGTTTCTTGCAAGGGATCCTGCCCGGTTCTTTCCAAATCGTTACGCCGAAAATTGACCATCAGTGGTTGTATCGAACAATTTTCCGGGCATCTGCCGGCACTGAAGGAATTTAAATTTTACGGCTTGATGTTGATTTCTACCCGCGACGTCACTCATCGGGAAATAACGAGGAAGTGCCGGCAACTGATGGTAAAAAATGATCGTTTTCCCGACAAGACATCCATTGCCAACCTGACATCCGAGTTGGAATCGATCACAGGTTTGCAGGGGATTGAGGTAGGGCTAATTTTGAAAGAGGAATATTGCAGTCCGGAAAATCACAAAAATAATTTATACCCCGAGCATATCAACCCTGTTCTCTCTGGGTTGCTCAACAACCATGATTCGAGGAGACTGGTTGATTCGTTTTTTTCCAATCGTACAGCATTCTTTGCCTCGGATTTTGAAACGACCAGTCACCGCGGATTTCCCATTCTTGGTGAAATAAGAGAATGCGGTATAAACAGCCTGCTTATATTTCCCGTAAAAATCAATGACAAACTGATTGGTGTTTTTGGCGTGATGTCGGCAACGGCTGGAATGATAAAAAGGGAACACGCGAATATCATTGAACCAGTGGTAGAAATTCTAAATATCGCCATGGAGCGTTCGGTAGAAAGGCTGGATACACGGGTTGACAAAGTGGTCAAAGAAAAATTTACTGCGGTACAGAACTCCGTCGATTGGAAATTCAAAGAAGTTGCCCTGCGATATATGCAGGCCGGAAACATTGGGGATGATAAAAAGATTGAAAGAGTAGTCTTTGAAAATGTGTATCCTTTGTATGGTTCCATTGATGTAAGAAATTCTTCCATCGAAAGAATGCAGGCGATTCAAAAAGATCTGTTGAAGCAACTGAAAATCGCTGCGGGCATTGTTTCCAAAGGGTTTGAGCTTTGTGGGCTACCCCTGCTCGGCGAGATGCGGTTCAGACTCGAAAAATATGTCGAAACTGTTTCGATCATGCTCTTCCCGGGAGACGAGGTAATGATTCAGCAATACCTTCACGAAAATGTAAGCAGCATACTGAAACATCTGGCTTTAAGGGAAATTTCACTGTCAGCGGAAATACAGAAATACTTTGAACAGATCAAGGCTGATAATTCCAGGCTCACCACGAGTTGCAGCAAATTTGATGAAAGCATTGAAACCATCAACCAGGAGCTGTCACGTTTTTTGGATGAAGAGCAGGATAAAATTCAAAAAACTTATCCGCATTATTTCGAACGCTTCGTGACGGATGGTATTGATTTCAATATCTATATCGGACAATCGATTACGCCGTCAAAACCCTTTGAAGATTTTTATCTTCAAAACATGAAGCTTTGGCAATTGAGTACCCTGGTGTTTGCCGCGAAGATGACTCACCGCCTCGCCAGAACGCTCCCTGTTGCGCTGCAGACCACACAACTGATTCTTGCCCATAGCAAACCTATAAATATCAGTTTCCGTCCTGCAGAAAGAAAGTTTGATGTGGATGGCGCTTATAATATCCATTACGAGATTATCAAAAAACGAATCGACAAAGTAAGGATCCGCAGCACCAATGAACGACTAACCCAGCCGGGCACTATCGCCATCGTGTACTCACAAGCGGCCGAAGCCAATGAATATCAGGGTTATCTTGAATACCTGCAAACATCAGGGTTGGTAGACGGAGAAATAGAGTGGCTGGAACTTGAAGAACTTCGAGGTGTTATGGGTCTGAAGGCGCTAAGGGTACGCATCGTACTGGACACACCAAACGAAATAATTGCTGCCGCTCTTAAAGGAACATCTGCACTGATCGGCGAGAACGGAAAATGCGAAGAATAAATCTCTCGCCGATACACCCGAACTGCAAAAAGCAGGTCCAATTCCATTATTTTACTGATTAGCTAATTGGTCGGGCAGCTGCCTTGACTTTGCTGAAAAGAACGGTAAACGCGCAAAACTAAATCGTTTACTGATCACCCTTTGCCAGAACTTATCCGTCAGGAAAAAACCATAGGTCATGATGAACAGGATCTCAAAATCATAGATCATCATGGTAAAATATATTCCCAGGTGAATCAGTACTCCTGCAAACAGGCAAAAGGGACGGAATTTTTTATTCCACACGACGATGGGAAAGAATAATTCAAATGCCATCGTAAAATAAGTGGACATCCCGATTATAAAAGCATTTTTAAAGAAGAATTCGTTTATGGGACTCTTGT
>JBDTEB010000548.1:0-6792 GCA_039922795.1 Chitinophagaceae bacterium | reverse complement strand
GATAAGTAAATGCAATGCTGGCACCTTCCTCCGCGAACTTCAAAGCGATTCCTTCTCCGATACCTCTGCTTCCTCCTGTGATAAGGGCAACTTTTTTTTCAAGCAATTTCATGCGATCGACCTGGTTTTATTGATTTTTTTGTTTGGATAAATCCTTTTATCCTTTCTGAATGATCCTCAGTATCTCTTCGACATATTTTCTTTCGTTGCTCAACCGGGGAATTTTGTGCTGCCCGCCGAGCCTGTTTTTTGTGCGCAGCCACTCCTTGAACACTCCTTTTTCAAGAACGTGCATGATGGGCATTCGCAGTGCGATGCTTTTGTAACGCTTTGCCTCATAGTCGCTGTTAAGTGCTTTTAGCGCCTGGTCCAGTTCAGTTACAAAGCGGGCAGGATCTTCCGGAGGTGTTTCAAATTCGATCAGCCATTCATGAGCGCCGTTTGAATTATCATCAAAATAAACAGGTGCCGCAGTATAATCATTCACGATGGCCCCTGTGTTCTGACAGGCTATTGCGATGGCCTTGTCACTATTGTCAACAATCACCTCCTCTCCAAAGGCATTCATATAATGTTTCAGTCTTCCGCTTACTTTTATTTTATACGGATTCAGGGAAGTAAACTGGATGGTGTCGCCGATAATATATCGCCATAGTCCGCCCGTCGTTGACACGACCAACGCATAGTTCTTGTAAAGTTCCACTTCGCCCAGTCCGATAGTTTCCGGGTGCTGTTTTCCATATTCATCAACGGGCATGAACTCATAAAATATGCCGTGCGAGGTAAAGAGCAGCAGCCCGTCCTCCGTAGGATCATCCTGGGCAGCAAAAAATCCTTCGCTGGCATTGTACATTTCCAGGTAGTGAATATCCGCGCCAATCAGCTTACGGAACTGCTCACGGTATGGTATAAACGAAACACCACCATGCATGTATAATTCAAGATTCGGCCATACTTCTATAAGAGTCGATTTTCCGGTAAGTTCCAGTATTCTTCGGATGAGTACCAGCGACCAGGTGGGCACACCTGATATTGAAGTCACATCTTCATAGATCGTTGTGTGAGCCAGCTTTTCAATTTTTTCTTCCCATTCATCGAGCAAGGCAACACTCAGTTCAGGCGTGCGAAGCCATTGCGCCCAGAAAGGGGTGTTCTGAAGCAGCACGCCACTCAGGTCACCATAGCTTACTTCTTCATTAAACTGGTTTAGCTGGTGGCTGCCGCCAACTACAAGTCCCTTACCGGTGAGGAGGTCAGACTCGGGAAAATTTTTATAATAAAGGGTCAGAACATCTTTGGCTGCCTGGTAATGGCATTCTTCGAGGCTCTCTTCACTTACTGGAATAAACTTGCTTTTATCGCTGGTGGTACCGCTGCTTTTCGCGAACCATTTGATCGGCGTGTTCCATAGAATATTTTCTTCTCCCTGCATCATGCGGTGGATGTAGGGTTTCAGATCATCGTACTCATGAACGGGAATGGCATCCTTAAATGCTTTGATAGAAAAAAGCCTGTTGAAATGATACCTTCTTCCAAACTCGGTGTATTGGGCTGCTGTAACAAGTGACTGGAGTACTTCACGCTGGGCCGCGATCGGGTTCGCAGTCCAGGCGTCTATCTGTGAAAGCCGTAGCCGGGCTAGTCGGGAAATGGCAGGGCTTAACAGTTTCATGCAATCGTGGGGTTGAAGAAAACAGAAGGATAGTAATAGTAAAAAATAAAGGTTTACAACATGAAAGTAGTGAATACTCTTAATTATCCTGCCTTAAAGCTGCAAGAATCTCCCGGAGGTTGCTCAGGATCATTGTTGGATCTTTCATTAGAAAGGCGCTCTTCTCTTTCAACAACTCATTTCCTGATTCAAGCCCGAAGATCATTATTCCGTTCTGAACCTCGGTTAATCTTGTCTGACGTTCCCTTATGGATTGCTCGGTTAATATCTCTGCATTGTGATGCTCGGCTTCCAAAGTAGCGATAAGGGATTCAACAGAAAGAATCAGTCCCCTTGCGGCGGCTAAACCGGTATTCAGCGATTCATCCAGCAGGTAATCTTTTCTCTTCAATTCGAAGTTTCTTCCGAGATACAGTCGCCGCACCTGTTCGTCGGAGGCCAGTTCTTCGGCAGATCCGTGTTTAAAAATTTTGCCTTCGATGAGCAGATAAGCCCGGTCACAAATTGAAAGCGTTTCGTTTACATTGTGATCGGTGATAAGGATGCCGATATTCTTGAATTTTAATCTGGCTACCACGGCCTGGATATCTTCAACTGCGATCGGATCAACACCTGCAAAAGGTTCATCAAGAAGGATGAACTTCGGATCCACAGCAAGGGCGCGGGCAATTTCAGTTCTGCTTCTCTCACCACCACTGAGGCTGTCTCCATTGTTTTTTCTTACATGATGAAGACGGAATTCATCCAGCAGATTTTCCAGTTTAGCTTTTCTCTCCTGCCTGGTGAGTTTTCTCATTTCCAAGACCGCCATGATATTATCTTCAACAGAAAGTGTTCTGAAAACAGATGCTTCCTGAGGAAGATAACCAATGCCCAGTTGGGCTCTTTTGTACATCGGCATCTTGGTAATGTCTTCTTCGTTCAGAAAAACCCTGCCCTCGTCAGGTTTTATAAGGCCGACGACCATATAAAATGTGGTTGTCTTGCCGGCACCGTTCGGCCCCAGCAGACCAACGATCTCACCCTGTTTCACTTCCACTGACACGCGGTTTACCACGGTGCGGTTCCGGTAGCTTTTTACAAGTTCTTCTGTATGAATGACAAGACTCAAATTCTCTACTTTGCTGCAAAAATACCGGAACTACAGGTTGGTTCAGATGCTGCCGCAAAATATATTCAATACTTAACAGCTACGGAAAAGGCTATTTGAGAATATGGGCGGTACGTGATGCAGGGCAATTAGGTATTGCGCTTATCTTTGCTGTCATTTTTATTTAATGGGAATGATTCATATTTCCGGCTGATCGCAATAATCAAATAATGAAGGTAACCGAGCATATTAGCCAGGCCAAGGATTGCCTGGTATCTTTTGAAGTACTTCCGCCGTTGAAAGGCAAAACGGTTTCGGCCATTTATGACCATCTTGATCCTTTGATGGAGTTCAAACCATCATTCATAAACGTAACCTACCATCGCAGCGAAACGATGTTTAAAAAAAAGGCTGACAGCACATTCGAAAAAGTTGAAATCAGAAAACGGCCAGGTACGGTAGGTATCTGCGCGGCCATCATGAATCATTACAAGGTAGATGCTGTGCCTCACCTGATATGCGGAGGATTTTCAAAAAGAGAAACGGAAGATGCCCTGATCGATCTTCATTTTTTGGGCATCAATAATGTACTTGTTTTGCGTGGAGATGCGGCAAAGAACGAAGCCTCCTTCACTCCTGAACCCGATGGCAACGGCTACGCGATCGACCTGTTGAAACAAACTGTAAACCTCAATTCAGGCATCTATCTCGAAGAGGATATAAAGAACGGGGGCCGTACAGATTTTTGTATAGGCACGGCAGCGTACCCTGAAAAACATTTCGAGTCTCCAAACCTGGAAACAGATATGACCTACCTTAAGGCTAAGGTTGACGCTGGCGCCGAGTACATCATGACGCAGATGTTCTTCAACAACCAGAAGTTTTTTGAGTTCGAAAAAGCCTGTCGTGAAGCCGGTATCACGGTTCCCATCATCCCGGGACTAAAACCAATTACCAATAAGAAGCAGCTGAATATTCTACCCAAGATCTTTCATGTCGATATTCCCAATGATTTGTCCAACGCGATAACAAGGTGCCGCAATGATGAAGATGTTGAGAAAGTGGGCACAGAATGGCTCATCCAGCAGAGCCGCGAATTAAAAAAGTTTGGGGTGCCTGTTTTACACTACTACACACTCGGAAAATCGAAAGTGATCTGGAATGTAGTAAGCCAGCTTGTATAATTTACCATAGCGATTTGAGAGATACCTGGTTGACCACTATCGGGTATTTGAGTTTTAAGCGCGCGATCCATTTTTCTTCAAGATTTTGCTGGTAGTCGTTTAATACCGCTCCCTGGGCTTCCTCAAAACTTTTCAGCGCTTTTTCCGGATGCTGCTTTATTATGTAAACGAATGAAAAGACCTTGGAATCTCCTGAATTTTTCACGGGTTTGCTCACTCTTTCCCGCGTCGGTCCAGATAAGGTTCCGGCGCCAACCGGGAGCTGGCTCAACTCATAGCGACCAGAATCTGCCTGTGCTTTATCCAGATATGACAAGAGGGTGTTTCTCCAATCCTTAGTACCTGTTTTTATTAATTCATTCCAGAGAGCAAAGGCAGATATAGAGTCTACAGCATTAAAAATTATCGCATCTGCCGAGGGTTCCCAGGTATAATTTGTCTTCCGGGTGCGAAAAAATTTCCTGAGCCCTGCAGAGTCTTTTGCCGCCTTATCCCAGATGGTGCGCTGCATCATTTCGAAAAGCAGGTTGCCTTCCTTGAATTCGTTCACCTGGTCAGCATAATTCCGATTGTATTGTTCAAGGTGATCACGGTAATAACCAAGCGCCGCATTATCCTGGAATTGCTGGTAGAGATCTGTGATGCTTTTGCCCATGCTCAACGACGAAATATTTTGCACATCGAGAAGATATTTCAGCCATTCGTTCATCGATCGTTTTTGACTACCCGTAATAAAAAGCACTGATTGCCGGTTTAATTTTTTGGAACCGGAATACGTCGGATTTTGAAGCGTGCTGTCGCTCATTGAAATGAATGCATTTTTGTCAAATGCCGCAGCCCTGAAATTTATCGACGCGTAAATATTCTTCAGCATGGCCTGCCTGCTCAGTTGCATTCGCTCATCTCTTTTGATTTTATCCTTTATGTCGCTTAGCGACGAATCCGCCCCCCGATCAATCTCATTTGCACTTACACGTAAGCGTTTGAGGATGTGAAATCCGAATGCGGTCATAAAAGGTTTGCTTGTCTCACCGTCAGCAGTAAGCGCAAATGCGGCATGTTCAAAATCAGGGCTATATGTTCCCGGTGCAAAAGCCGGGAGTTCGCCATGGGCACCGATACTCGTGTTGTCATTGCTGTACCGGGCAACCATTTCATTAAAAGAAGCCCCATTTTGCAATGCGGTGTGAATCGAATCTGCGCGTGTGCTCAAAGCCTTCACCATGCTATCGGAAGGATTGGGTTCAAACGCAAGCAGTATCTGCGCAACACTGATTCTGCCCGCAGCTTTTCTTTCTCCGAGATTTTTAAGAATATGATACCCGATTGTTGATTTGAACGGCTTTGAAAATGTTCCTGGCAAGGTAGTGTAAGCAATAGTTTCAAACGGATAGGGCAGTGTAAAAACGGTGATATATCCGAGGTCTCCTTTTTTTAATTGAGTCGCTGTGTCGGCAGAAAAATCAGCAGCCACTTTTCCAAACTCCGAACCCTTTGATAAAAGGTCAAAGGCGACCTGGGCCTGTCGCGAAGCATAAGCCGTATCGCCTTCTTTTTTTCCGGGTAAAACCGGAAAAGGTATAAAGATGTGTGCCAGGTGAATGTCTTTCTTACTTCTTTCTATCGCCTCATTTACCAACCCTTCAAAACTTTTCTCATCAACGGTATAAGACGCTGCGAGTTGGGAAGTAAAATCCCTGAGTTCAGCTTTTTGGGCGGGAAGGGAATCAAGCCCGGCATCGTGGGCTGCTTTTACCTTGAGCTTAAAACGAATGAAAAGTTCGAGGTACGCACGAATGGATTGCTCGGTAATAACCGGATCTGTATTGTTCTTTCGGAAAGCTTTGACAAACTCTTCCTTGCTGATATTTGTTTTTCCCAGCCTGATGAGTGACTGTGCCTGGGTTTTACCAGACCCCAGGGACGCAATGAAAAATATTACCGGCAGGATAATGGTTTTCATGAAATTTTGGTGTTGGTATGAATAGCGTCTAAGAAGACTGCCGAAGGCATCAGTTGCTCGCCGTGTTTTTCTTCTTCAGGTCGATCAGCTGATCAATCTGAAGATAAGTAAGCTTTTTGGCAATGATGCGTTTGTCTTTATCCAGCAGGTACAAAACCGGTGTCTGATAAACATCGTACAACTGTTTGTACCCTGGCTTGCCTGCCGCCGTCACCGCGTCTTTCTGCTCCTGGCTTTCATAAACATGGATCCAGTCTTTCAATCCGTTCTCCCGGATGAATTGCAGCCAGGCCGGTTTGCCGCCATCAACCATTACCCCGTAAACTTTTACACCTTCGTTTTTCCACTTCGCCTGGAAGATTGAGTCAACTTTTGGTACCACCTCTTTGCAGTGACTGCAGGTTGGATCCCAGAAGCAAATTACCGTATAGGCAGCCTTTACCCCCGAAAGCGGTGCTGGTTTGGAGGAAGTATCGACGAAATTCAGGTCTGCGGCCGGCTGGCCTATAAGATTAGCCATCAGGCTATAGGCTCTTTCAAACATGTACTTACTGTATTTTTCTGTAAACCAGTCTACTTTGGGATTATTGTTGATGTATTTTTCAAAAAGGTGCACAAATACCGCATCCTGTCCCATATATTCCGGGTTGATATATCTCTGAACGAAATAGGTAAGCAGGAATTTATACATTTCCTTGCTGTTGCCGGTTTTCACCAGCATAATATCTATTTCTCTATTGAGAGAATCCGGATCAGGCACAACAAGATCTTTAAAATATTTTTCCAGCCGGGGCTCAAAGATTGGCGTTCTCAACAAGCGGTCATCTGAAAATGATATCCCGTCCCAATAATGACCCTTATAGTATTGATATGCGAAAACCGA
>JBDTEB010000547.1:0-13125 GCA_039922795.1 Chitinophagaceae bacterium | reverse complement strand
ATTTAGCAGGATTACCTCTTCCACTCCCAGCCGTTTGAGAAGCTCCGGGATGATGAGTGCCCCGGTTGAATTAATGGTATCCACTACTACCCGAAATTTTCGGGATCTGATCAATTCAACTTCAGTAAGCGGATAATTAATAACGGCATCAATATGCCTGCTCATAAAATCCTTCACCTCCTCCAATACGCCCAGCTTGTCGACGGGAACAAACATGAAGTCAGCGGCATCGGCAGTTTTCAGAACAATTTCACCATCTTCTGCACTGATAAATTCGCCATCGCTGTTTAAAAGTTTCAGTGCGTTCCATTCCTTGGGATTATGACTTGCCGTGATGATAATTCCACCATCCGCAGATTCCCATTTTACCGCCAGCTCTACCGTAGGCGTTGTCGAAAGGCCCGCATCGATCACATGTATTCCCATAGACAGCAGGGTGTTAACAACGATCGATTGAGTAATTGCCCCGCTGATTCTTCCATCTCGTCCCACAACGATTTTCGCCGTTTTATTCTTGCCTTTGATCATTGCTGCGAAGGCGGCCGTGTACTTCACAAGGTCAACGGGTGTAAGATTCTCTCCGGGCTTCCCCCCAATGGTTCCCCTGATTCCCGATATACTTTTTATCAATGCCACAAACCAGTTTATTTATTGAGCGTCAAAAATACGGATTAAAGAATTGAGTCCCCTCTGTGAAGAGATTATGAATGAAAGAAATTGAAAAATCGCACTTAAATTTGATCAAAAATGGTCATCGACGATGATTGGTTTAAGGTTTGGTTCAGCTCACCATATTACCATCAGCTGTATTTTGAACGAGGTGAGGCGGAAGCTGCTGCTTTCATAGGAAAACTGATGGCCCGTCTTCAACCTGCAACCGGATCTTTTATGGTTGAAGCCGGGTGCGCCCGGGGGAGAGACGCAAAAATTCTCGCCGGTTTTGGTTTTGATGTAACCGGTTTTGATATTTCCGCGGAGTCCATCCAGGCAGCAAAAATCGCCGAATCGGAAACACTGCATTTCTTCCAGCACGATATGCGTCTACCCTTCTGGATTAATTATTTTAATTATGCTTTTAGTTTCTTCACGAGCTTCGGATATTTTCGCACCGAACGTGAACACTATAATGCCATTCGGACCTTATCGCAGTCTTTAAAACCCGATGGCGTAATAGTGCTGGATTATCTCAACATCCACCATGCTGAACGCCACCTGGTTCATAAAACGGAAAAAGAATTTGACGGGGTAAATTATTTCATCACGAAATGGTTCGACGAAACGCATTTCTATAAAAAGATCATCGTCGAAGATTACGCGAGGGAAGAACCTCAGACATTCATTGAAAAACTTTTTAAATTTAATCTCGGTGATTTTAATGACATGCTCTCCTTTCATCACCTTCAGATACAGGAAGTCTTTGGCGATTATGACCTCAGCGCATTTGATTTGAAGAATTCTCCCAGAATGGTAATTATTGCTAAGAAGGCGGTTGGGGTTTAGAATTTGGCCATCTCTAGTTGTTTTTTTTCTTGTTATTCAGTAACATATATCTCGCTGTTTCAAAAAAGGCGGAAGTGAGTTCACGGTAAGTTGACAAAAGAGCGCTGTCAGGCTTTTGGGCAGGCTCTGGCCGGTTAAAATTTGCCCAGAGTAACTGTTCTTTTTTTCCAGTCGTCTGCCTTTCATAATAATAGTCTCCACGCAGTACTCCGATATCGAACGTACTATGATTCATCACAAACGCGGTCGAACTCAATACCATATCGGAGGTGTCATTCCGGCTGCTCTGTAGCAGGTCGCGACCCAGGGTGGTATTAGTGTACGAGATATTTGCAAGCCCCGCAACCGTGGGCAAAATGTCTACCTGCGAAGCCAGTTCATGCACTCTTTCCGGAGGAATAAGTGCAGGTGAGTAAAATAACAAAGGCACATGATAACTAGAAAGCGATTGATCTGTCCAGGCTCTCGGGAACATCGTGCCGGCGTCTCCCTGAATCCCATGATCACCCACAAATACGAAGATGGTATTTTTAAAATAGGCTGATGTTTTTGCGGCCTCGATAAATTTCTGATAACCAAAATCGGTATACCTGAATGCGTTAAGTTCTTCGTTCGATTGAAAGCCATATCTGTGTAAAGTATCTTCAGGCAACGTTTGCGACCTGAATTCATTTACATCCTCCGCCGAGATTGTATAGGGCCGGTGGTTGTCGGAGGTTTGGATAACCGCGATAAATGGCTTCTGCTGTTTTGACAGCACTTTGTTGGCTTGCAGAAAGAGGTTCTTGTCGCTGATGCCCCACACATCGATCCGCGGTACGTCGTAGCTGCCTTCTTCATAGAGGTTCAGATCCCTGATATTGTTGGTTAGTACACCCCTGATATTTGCCCAGCTGGTACTCCCTCCGAGGAAATAAAACTTGCCGTAATCTTTAAAATCGTTGATGATAGTGTGCTGGTCAACCATTGCCGGGTTGCGGCTGGCAGTTTTTACTTTCTCTACATCGGGAATACCCGTAACGGTTGCCCACACGCCCCTGGCCGTACCAAAATGTGGCGTGAAACAATGGTCGAAGAATAATCCTTCCTTCGAGAGGCTGTTGAAGAATGGGGTTGTATTCAACGGATTTCCCCACATGGAACTTTTATACGCACTGAAAGATTCACAGATCACGATGATCACATTGGGCCTGGTTTTACCCCCCCTGGCAGATGCTTCCACTCTTCTGGTATAATTCAAAGTATTAAGATCGGGATGATCAACACCAAGATAGGAAGCCATATAGGGGTAATATTTTTTCACCGCTTCCCTGTCAAAAGTTGTGGTTCTGAAACTCAGGGAACTGAGAAAAGACTGGAACGGATTCAAGGCAAGATTAGCGCGAAAATCACTCCCCAGGTTGAAAGCATCACTCCAACGAAGCGGATACTGTCCGGCCCGGCCGAATATCGCCAGTCCGCAGACAAGAAAAAGCACTGTACACGAAATCACCCTGTTTGTCTTTGGCGTGTTGTAAGATTTGTCAGCTGCAAATTTGTATATCCTGTTTATAAGCCAGAAAAAAAGAAAGATGGTGATTACCATCGCCACCAGCACTTTAATCACGGGATAGGTCTGCCAAACCATGGTTGCCGAAATAGTAGCGTCTTCAAGAAAGGCCAGGGCACTGGCATTCAGCCGCTGGGCAAGATAACGGTAATGAAAAAAATCAAAGGTGTAGAACACAACCAGCAGGAATGCAAATGTTTTGGCAAGAAAAAGCCAAACCCATTTCCCTCTCCCGGTTTTAAAAGGATTCATGATTGGGATGCTGCCGATCAGCAACAACAACAATATTAATATGCCTACCACTCGTGCATCGTAACGGAAACCCAACCAAAAAACAGGGAGGTAAGATCTTACGTCCCAGGAACCGGAAACAAACCAGGTAAAGGTAACTATTCGCAATACCGTCATCAGGAGCAAAAAAAGAAGAGCAAGAAGCAGGAGCGATCTTGTAAGTCGGGATAAGAAGGACATATACCGTGAAGTTCGTGATTTTGATTTAAAAGTACTGATTGGCAGCTATATGCGTATTTTTGCCCGAATTATTCACCAAGTTTTTGTTAATGAAGTTTCTGGACCTTATTCTGAAATTTGATCTGGAACTGTTCCATAAGATCAACGGAGTATGGATTAATGGTTTTTTAGACATTTTATTCCCTTTTCTCAGGGAATCGATAATGTGGATCCCATTGTATTTTTTCCTGCTGCTCTTTTCCTGTATCAATTTTGGCATGAGAGGTGTTTACTGGTGCGTAGCATTTATCTGCACCGCTGCTCTTGGAGACATCATCAGCAGTCATATCATCAAAGAATTGATCTACCGGGCCAGGCCCTGTCAGAATTTATCTTTGGGAGAATCAGTGCGGCTGATGGTAGTTTATTGCCCGCAAAGCTCATCTTTTGTATCATCACATGCCACAACCCATTTCAGCATCGCGATTTTCATATTCATTACCGGGAAGCAGATATTCTCGAACTGGATAGGCATATTTTTAGTATGGGCAGCAGCTATTTCCTATGCTCAGGTCTATGTTGGGGTGCATTTTCCGCTTGACGTGTTCTGTGGTACACTGATTGGATGTGGAATTGGTACACTATCCGGCTGGTTGTACAACAGGTACATAGGGATTAGTGCTACACCGCTGTCGAATCAATGAGCAGAAATACTATCTTCACTGAAGCCGGATTTATATTGCCAGAGCTAAAAATGGTTTTGGCCAGATATTTTCAAATCAAATATTCCTTGAACCTAAGGAAGGGTCTATGAAAGAAATTTTTTTATTGTTGGGTCTGATTTTATTGAATGGCTTGTTTTCGATGGCTGAGATTGCCCTGGTCTCATCTCGTAAGGGCCGGCTCGAATCGCAGGCGCTTAAAGGCGATAAAAGCGCAAAAGCCGCGCTGTTGCTTCAACAACATCCCGATACTTTTTTATCTACCGTTCAAATTGGTATCACACTGATCGGGATCCTGATCGGTTTTCTTTCAGGTGGCAGACTTAAGGAACGCATGCAGAATTCGTTCGACCAGCAACCCGGATTTCTGGCCAATCACAGCGAAGCTGTTGCCACCATTATTATCGTATTTCTGGTCACCTATTTTTCCCTTGTTTTGGGAGAACTGATACCCAAGAAGCTGGGACTGGCCAAACCCGAATTAATTGCCAAAGCTGCCGCAGCGCCGATGAGATTTATTAGCAAGATTACCTATCCTTTCGTTTGGTTGCTGATACGATCCACTGCTCTCATCGCCAAACTATTCGGCATCTTGCCGAAAGATAACCAGGTAACGGAAGAAGAGATCAAGGCAATGATTAACGAAGGCACCGAACATGGTGCCATCGAAGAGGCAGAGCAGGAAATCATCGAAAGAGTTTTTCATCTCGGCGACAGAAACATCACTTCCCTGATGACCCATCGCAGCGATATTCTCTGGTTCGACGTGAATGATAACGAACAGTCCATAAAAGAAAAAATACTCCAGGAGCCTCACTCTGTTTACCCTATCTGCGATGGCCAGATTGACAATATCAAGGGCATGGTTTCCATCAAAGATCTTTATGTGGCGGATGATCTGACTCTTTTCAGAGATATTATGAAGCCCCCGATGTTCGTACCTGAAAACAACTCGGCTTACCAGGTAATTGAGAAATTCAAGGAATCACAACTTCATTCCTGCTTCATAGTGGATGAATACGGCAGCCTGCTTGGACTGATCACATTGAATGATATTCTTGAAGCCATCGTGGGTGATATTCCCCAGACTGACCTGCAGGATTACGAGATCACCAAACGAGAAGACGGTTCATTTCTCATTGATGCACAGATCCCGTTTTATGACTTCCTCACTCATTTCGACAAAACAGAATGGATGAATGAAGGGGAACAGGAATTCAATACCATCGCTGGATTTATTCTTCATCAGTTACAGAAGATCCCGAAGATCGGCGACAAATTAGAATGGAAGGGATTTGATTTTGAGGTGATGGATATGGATGCTCAACGCATCGACAAGATACTTGTAACACTATCCGAACAATTAAAAACTGAAGCGGCAGCCAACGGAGAATAAAGATTACCATTCAAAGACAGCCTGTGTTGCAGGATGTTCCAGCCTGGTGCTTTTGACAATGCCACCAACACTTGCCCGCATAATATTAATTTCGCGATCGTAGAGTTCATAAAGGAGGTTATTGGTGATCTCCAGTTTTTTAATGCTGCCTACATCTGCTACATGGAAATAGCACCAGGCCGCATCGCTTTCTTTTTCAAAACCAACATACTTCAGTTGCACGGCGTTGCCATTAATTCTAATTTTCAGATGCTCCGAGCAGTAGCCTAAAACCATTTTATCAAACGCGGTGGAATGACGTGGATTCGTGAAATCTATTGTCGTTTTAAACTGCTTTTTCAAAGCTGTTTCAAAATCATCTGCAAAAAGCTTGCAGCTGATGGCCAGTTGTTTGTCTTTGGCATTGTAACTGAATTCTGTAACGGTTACATAAAAAGGATGGTGACCTGCGGGTTGATAGGAAGATAATACACACACAGCGGCTAGAAAAAGAAAAATAACATACAGGCGCGGTGATAGGAGTAGTTGCATGAACAAAGAAATTTCCTGGTGCCAAATGTCTGCATAAATTTGAAGACCACACCAATCATGCAAGATTTCAGCTTTTATTTCAGCCTGGGCTGGCATCATATTATCAGCCTTAATGCCCTCGATCACATTTTATTCATTGTTGTGCTAGCTGCGATATACCTAATCACTGACTGGAAAAAAGTATTGATCCTGGTAACGGCCTTTACTATAGGACATTCGATTACGCTGGCTCTGAGCGTGTTTGACCTAATCAGGGTTGACAGCAAATGGGTGGAGTTTCTAATTCCATGTACCATAGTGATTACTGCTGTGAGTAATTTTTTTCAACATAAATTTCTCGGCAGATCAGTACAGATCAATTATTATCTGGCTTTATTTTTTGGACTGATTCACGGGATGGGTTTTGCAAATAGCATTCGATTTATGCTATCCAGGGATCAAAAAATTGGCATTAGTCTGCTGGCTTTCAATTCAGGGCTTGAAGCTGGCCAGGTTTTTATCGTTTTTATTCTGCTTATGCTTGCGTATGTGGCTATAAACGTCTTTCATATACAGCGAAGACATTGGGTAATATTTTTATCTGCAGCAGTATTTAGTTTAGCTTTTGAAATGGCAGTTACTCGTATTCCATGAGGCAGTCGGTTTGTATTGCGGAGGAGAAAGGGATTTCGTAAAGATAGAAGGGTTGCCTCTACGAGGCAAAAATTTGGAAATAATGCTTATTGCTACAAATCGGTAGCCCGAACCGGGCATCGGCTCGCGTGCGTGTCAACAACACTTCAAGTTCAACAGCGCAAGTGTAGCATTAAGTCTAAAAAAACAAATGTAGCAGCAAGTAGAACAGGCCAACTGTAGCATCGAGTTGAACAGAACAAGTGTAGCATCCAGTTGAACAAAACAAATGTAGCATGAAGTTGAACAGAACTAGTGAAGCATCAAGTCTAACAAAACAA
Source organism: Chitinophagaceae bacterium (assembly GCA_039922795.1). Taxonomy (GTDB): domain Bacteria; phylum Bacteroidota; class Bacteroidia; order Chitinophagales; family Chitinophagaceae; genus JADCRZ01. The sequence continues at coordinate 6,024 of JBDTEB010000547.1, read as the reverse complement.
TTGTAGCAGCAAGTTCAACAGAGAAACTGTGGCATCAAGTTGAACAGAACAAGTGTAGCATTCACTTTGCAATAAATCTAGAGCCCTGTACTGCCGTCCTTTACTTTTATCTTTTTCTTTCCAGCATTTTTCTTCTCAAAATCCAGCACTTCTTTAGGCTTGGCAACGGATTTTTTTTCTGTTACGGCAGCTACAGCATCTGATTTCTTCAAGTCTGAAACCCCGTACGTGAAATTCTCTGTTTTTATAATCAATCCCGAAACGGGATCATAGGTTTTCCATAAACCGTTCCTGATGGCAGCGCCCTCATTTTTGAGGATCATCATTTTGTAATGTCCTGGATTGTCAACATTTTCAATCTCTACTGTATCGTATTTCTTCTCCGGATTTATTGCCTTCCATTTTTCCTCTCTCAACAACTGCCCGAAGCCGGAGAAGTATTGTGACAAACCGTCCTTGTAACCCCAGCGCATATTCTCGATAGCCAGGATGTCTCCTACAGCGGAGTATTTGCGCCAGCCGCCCTCTTTCCTGTCGTCGATGTACACACCTTCTTCCTCCCAACCTGCCTCACCTCTAAGGGAAGCTACTTTGATCACCCATTTACCCTGTCTGCGACCTTCTGAGTCCACTTTATTAAGGGTATCACCTCTTACACCAATAAGGTAAGACTTCAACTGAGCATTGCAAACGACCGAATAAAACAACATGGAGAAAATGATCAGTGAGCGCATAAACCGGGTTTTTGTTGGCAACATAATAAACGAATGAGACAATTTTGAATTGCCCTGAACTGGCATCAGGTAGCAAAGCTTTTGAACAAATGCCATTCCCGCTTTGAAATTATGCGTTTCTGCGGAACGATTTGAAGGAATATTAACAAAATATCCCGTGTGATTCTGGATAAGAAATCTCCAAAATACCGGATGAACTATATTTGCCGGCTCAACAGCTTGAACATGAAGATCATCTTTGCGGTTTGCCTTATTTTAAGTTTTCCCTTATCGTCCTCAGCGCAAAAACTAACCATTGCCCAGATGAAAACTAATATCGAAAAGGCCGCTAATCCCGTGGCCTATGTTCGGGAGGTGCTCAAGAAAAAATACAAGATCGACACCATTACAGTGGTAAACAGCACAAGATTCAGTGGCTTTGCAGACAGCCTTGCCTATAAGGGTACAAGAGGGAAAGTGTACGGACCATACGAAGGTGGAAAATACCTGGTTCAGATCCTTGGCAAGGCGCCAAACCAATTTACAAGAATCAGCCAGATCTTCATAGATACCGCCACTATCACCAAAAGAATTGCCGATTCTCTGGCGAATAATATTATTTTTCGAATCAGGCAGGGCTCTAGCTTCGAAGATATGGCCCAGGTTTACTCGATGGGTGGAGAAGGTCGCACCAAAGGCGATCTTGGCTGGATCGCTCAGGGTTCCATATTGCCCGAAATTGAAAAGGAAGTTAGCAAGCACAAAAAAGGAGAAATTTTTCGACTCTGGAGTCGCACCGGACTACACATAATCAAGAAAACCAGTGATCCCAAACAGGATGCAGGTTTCGTGCTGCTGATGAGAGTGTTCCTTTAATTTATTCTATGCCTCGAGGAAATACTGTACCGCCAGTTCATAACCTTTGAGTCCAAGGCCAGAAATAGTTCCCTTCGCTTTTGCAGAAACGTATGAAAGTTTCCGAAACTCTTCGCGAGCATACACATTGCTGATGTGAACTTCAATCACCGGGGCAGTTATGCCCGCTATGCAGTCGCCGATGGCAACTGATGTGTGGGTGTAACCTCCAGGATTCATGACGATCCCATCGGCATCGAAGCCCGCGTGTTGAAGATGGTTGATCAGTTCCCCCTCTACATTGCTTTGAAAATAATCAAAAATTATCGTGTGATATTTTGTCTGCAGGTGACGAAAGAACGATTCAAAGGTTTCCGATCCATAGATCCCCGGCTCACGTTTGCCGAGCAGGTTGAGATTTGGTCCGTTGATAATGACAATTTTCATATAGCGTAGGGATGATTATTTCAACTAAGAATTGACAGGGGACCCACCTTGGGTACTGATCATATTTGACCTTACAAGGTTCAGAAACTGATCGAATAAATATCTTGAATCATGTGGACCGGGTGTGGCTTCAGGATGATATTGAACAGAAAAAGCAGGCTTGTTTTTGATTTTAATTCCTTCAATAGAGGCATCATTGAGATTAATATGCGTGATTTCGATGTTCTCTGCGTTCTTTACAGATTCAGGATCCACCCCGAAGCCATGATTCTGCGTCGTGATCTCGCAACGGCCAGTCTCCAGGTTTTTGACGGGGTGATTCAAACCACGGTGGCCATGGTGCATTTTAAAAGTTGGAATATCATTGGCAAGTGCAAGAAGCTGGTGGCCGAGACAGATGCCAAACACGGGCTTTTCCTCTTTCAGCAAATCTTTTACCGTTTGAATCGCATAATCCATGGCTGCGGGATCTCCGGGGCCATTCGAGATAAAGTATCCATCGGCACCAAATGCTTTTACTTCTTCCAGAGTAGACCTGGCAGGGTAAACTTTTAAGAAAGCTCCCCTCTCTGTCATGCATTGAAGAATGTTTTTCTTGATGCCGTAATCTATTACAGCTATCCTTACTCCGGACGCCGGATCTCCCACCTCGTAAGTTTCCGGTGTGCTTACCTCGCTGGCGAGTTCCAGTCCGTCCATCGATGGAACCTGGTCTAGCATTTCCTTTAATTTATCGAGGTCGAGTACTTCCGAAGAGATAATACAGTTCATCGCTCCCTTTGTCCTGATCTCAGTGACCAGCGCTCGGGTATCCACATCTTCTATTGCAACAATATTATTAGCTTTAAGATAATCATCAAGGGAGCCGTTGGCCATCTTACGCGAGTAGTGTTCTTCAAGGTTCCGGCCGATCAGTCCGCGAATCTTTACTCCGGTCGATTCAATATCTGCATCCATCACCCCATAATTCCCTACATGAACGCTGTTCATGATCAAAACCTGCCCAAAATAGGAAGGATCTGTAAAAACCTCCTGATAGCCGGTCATGCCTGTATTAAAGCAAATTTCACCAGTAGCGATGCCGATCATTCCGAAAGCATTTCCGTAATAAACCGTTCCATCAGCGAGCATTAAAATTGCCGTCTTGCGATTATTGGTCATAGTCGATAAATCAATTTTGCAAAGAAAAGAAATCTGTGGGGTTTGAACAGATCAAATTTTACATAGAGCGAGCCAGCGGGGCAAAAAAAAACAGGATCGGGTGAGGATCCTGCTTTTTTTCAAAATAGATTGCGCTTATTCAGCTGGTTTTTCTTCTGACTTGATATCTGCCTCAGGCGCCGGAGCGGGCGAGTTTTCTGGTGCGGGAGCATCAGCAACTGGTGCTGAAGTTTCGGTAACCGTTGAAGCTGCCTCATGAGCCGCTTCAGGTACTCCTGATGTTGTACCTTCAACTGGCGCTGCAGTATCGGGGCCTTTCTTACGGCCACCTGCACGACGGGTTCTCTTAGTTGTTTCAGTTTTCTCTTCAACACCCTTGCCGTACACTGTATTAAAGTCTACGAGTTCGATCATGGCGAGTTCTGCGTTGTCACCTGTTCTTGTCCCCAACTTGATGATTCTCGTATAACCACCTGGTCTGTTGGCCACTTTACCGGCTACTACAGTGAACAGCTCTTTAACTGCATCCTTATCTTTCAGGTAACTGAACACAACGCGATACTGGTGGGTTGAATTATCTTTTGATTTGGTGATCAATGGTTCAACGTAAACACGCAGCGCCTTTGCTTTAGCGATAGTGGTAACTATTCTTTTATACGTGATCAGCTGGCAGGCCAGATTTGCAAGAAGCGCCTTCCTATGGGAAGCGGTTCTGCTAAGATTGTTGATTTTGTCTCCGTGACGCATGACTGTTGATTTATAACCCTGTACCGTGTCAGGAATACAGGATTGTTAAGTATTATTTTATCAGGCTTGTCGGCCGAACCCTTAAGTAAGGCGAACTCTCATAAGTTTCGAAAACCCCTTACTCGTCGTCAAGCTTAAGCTTGCTCAGATCCATTCCAAAGTGCAAACCTCTTTCAGTGAGTACCTGCTCAATTTCAGCGAGGCTCTTTTGTCCGAAGTTGCGGAATTTCATAAGGTCTTCCTGCTCATATTGTACCAATTCACTCAGTGAATTGATCTTTGCCGCTTTAAGGCAGTTGAAAGCACGTACGGAAAGGTCAAGATCTTCCAGAGGTGTTTTAAGAACCTTTCTCAGCTGCAGCGTTTGTTCATCAACGAGATCTTCTTTCTTTTCTTCCTTGTTATCGAAAGTGATGTTCTCGTCAGTAATGATCATCAGGTGCTGGATTAATATCCTGCTAGCCTGTTTCACTGCTTCTTCCGGATGAATGGTTCCGTCTGTGTTAACTTCTATGATCAGTTTCTCGTAATCAGTTCTCTGTTCAACACGGGTATTTTCGATGCTGTATTTTACATTTTTGATCGGCGTAAAAATGGAATCGATCGGAATGTATCCAAATGGAGCATCCTTTAATTTATTTTCTTCTGCCGGAACATATCCACGTCCTTTTCCGATGGTCAGTTCGATATCGAGCCTGGCGGAAGGATCCATCGTGCAGAGCAATAACTCAGGGTTCATTACCTGGAAAGACTGGGTGCCTTCCTGTAACATGCCCGCTGTGAATTCACTTTTGCCTTTGATGTGGAGAGTGATTTTTTCATTCGTAATTTCCTGGTCAACAGTTTTCTTGAAACGAACCTGCTTCAGGTTCAGGATAACCTCCGTAATGTCTTCGGTAACACCCTTGATCGTTGCAAATTCGTGATCGGCTCCTTCTACTCTGATACCTACAATTGCGTATCCTTCCAGGGAGCTTAGAAGAACACGGCGAAGGGTATTTCCTACGGTCACACCAAAGCCGGGCTCTAGTGGACGAAATTCAAATTGTGCTTCAAAATCTGTTACTTTCTGAAGAACAATTTTATCAGGTTTCTGGAAATTTAAAATAGCCATAGTAATAGTTCAGATTTTATTATTTCTTCGGAAAAATACACTGCAATCTGCGACTGCCCTGTATTTCTCCTTGTGTTTGATGCCAACAGCCTGTAAATAAATTATCGCTAAACAGCTGCCAAAGATTATTTACTGTACAATTCGACGATCAGCTGTTCCTTAATATTCTCAGGAACATTTTCCCTTTCAGGATATGCCAGGAATACACCTTTTTTTTCAGCTTCGTTCCAATCAAGCCAGCTAAACCTTGGGTTCTTTACGCCCATTTGACTAGTGATGCCTACTTTTTCCGCAGCCGATGGTTTGAAGGAAATTTCATCTCCCGGTTTTAACTGGAAGGAAGGAACATTGGTAACATCTCCGTTAACCATGATGTGTTTATGAGAAACCAACTGGCGTGCTCCACCGCGTGAAGGAGAGATTCCGAGGCGGAAAACTGCGTTGTCAAGACGTGCTTCGAGAAGCTTGATCAGATTTTCACCTGTTACGCCACGACGGCGTGATGCTTCTTCAAATGTTTTGCGAAACTGCCGCTCCAATACACCGTATGTGTATTTGGCCTTCTGTTTTTCACGGAGCTGCAGAGCATATTCTCCGAGGCTTTTTCTTTTTCTCTGAGCACCATGCTGTCCAGGAGGATTGCTGTTTTTGCTCAGCCATTTGCCATTGCCCAGAATTGGCTCACCAAAGATCCTGGAGATCTTGGTTTTGGGGCCTGTGTAACGTGCCATAATCTATGTGTAGATTTTTTGGTGATGATGTGCAATCGGTAAAAATCTTAAAAATGAATCGCACACCCTTTTTAAATAATAACCGGTGAATACATTCACCAATACCCATTTCCCCAAAGAATTATACCCTTCTCTTTTTAGGAGGACGGCAACCATTGTGTGGAAGTGGTGTCACATCTTTTATCTGTGTAATTTCAATGCCTGAATTGCTGAGCGCGCGGATTGCACTCTCTCTTCCTGAACCAGGTCCTTTTAC
>JBDTEB010000546.1:0-6456 GCA_039922795.1 Chitinophagaceae bacterium | reverse complement strand
ACGATTACAGCGAATACCACTGCCGGAATCATTTACGGAATGCAGTCGCTATTTCAAACAATGCCGCAGGTGCGCACCAACGAGCCGCTCGAAATTCCGGCCATGCAAATAACCGATTACCCCCGGTTTAAATGGAGAGGAATGCACCTGGATGTGAGCCGCCACTTCTTTCCTCCATGGATGATTAAGGAATACATCGACCTGATGGCGACGTACAAGCTGAATACTTTTCATTGGCATCTGGTTGATGACCAGGGCTGGCGCATCGAGATAAAGAAGTATCCGCTGCTTACAAAGATTGGCGGATGGCGCGTCGACAAGCTGGACCAGGTCTGGAGTCAGCGTCCGCAGGCTGTTGAAGGGGAAAAAGCCAATTACGGTGGCTTTTATACACAGGATCAAATCAGGGATATCATTAAATATGCGGCGCAAAGAAATGTGACAGTCGTTCCTGAAATTGAAATGCCCGGGCATGTGGCATCAGCCATCGCAGCGTATCCTTATTTAAGCTGCACCCAAAAACCGCAGCTGCCTTTAACCGGTGGTAATTACACCAATATGTCGTCCAACTATTGCGCCGGTAACGATTCTGTTTTCACTTTCCTCCAGGATGTGCTGACGGAGGTAATTGCGCTGTTCCCCTCGCAATACATTCATATTGGTGGTGATGAAGTGGATAAGGGCCCATGGAAAATTTGCCCAAAATGCCAGGCACGCATAAAGAAGGAAGGCCTGCATAACGAAGACGAACTTCAGAGCTATTTTATAAAACGCATAGAAAAATTTGTGGAAAGCAGGAATAGAAAGATCGTTGGTTGGGATGAGATCCTGGAAGGTGGACTTGCCCCGTCTGCAACCGTCATGAGCTGGCGCGGAGAAGCCGGCGGAATAGAAGCTGCCAAAATGCACCACAATGTAGTAATGACCCCCGGATCGCCATTGTATTTCGACCATTACCAGGCAGGGCCGGAAGGTGAACCCGTGGCGATCGGCGGAATGAATACGCTCAAAAAGGTATATGAATACAACCCCATACCCAAGGAGTTAACCGATGAGCAGGCAAAGTACGTTCTGGGAGCTCAGGCCAATGTATGGACGGAATATATTCTCACCCCGGCGCAGGTGGAATACATGGTGTTGCCCCGCATGCTGGCCCTTGCGGAAGTAGTCTGGAGTCCACTTGAAGGCAAAGATTTTACTGATTTCAGCAAGCGTTTGCCCTATCAGTTCAAGGGTTTCGATCAGAGAGGATTGAACTACAGCAAGGGCAACTTTACCGTGGCTATAAAGCCGGTAGCTGCCAATGGCAAAGTACAGGTTGCGCTGTCTACAGAAGCGCTAAATGGTGAGATATATTATACTACGGATGGCAGCATACCTAATACCGACAGCAAAAAATACAGCCAGCCGTTCAGTATTGATTCGTCAGTGGTGGTGAAGGCGGTAACTGCCGTAAAAGGCACGGTGCTGGGCCTGGTACCGGCACAGCAAAATTTTTCTGTTCACCTTGCCCTGGGTAAAAATGTAACGTACGCAAACCCGGTTAGCCGCTACTACCTTGCTGACGGTCCAAATACACTTACCGATGGGGTAAGAGGTACTAAAGCGGTTGGCAAGTATTGGCATGGCTTTTCGGCAAAAGACCTGGTCGCCACAGTTGACCTGGGCGAAGAAAAATCTTTTCACTCTATTGAATTAGGTTGCCTGCAGAATTACAGCGACTGGATCTTCCTGCCCGCCTCGGTGAAATTTGAAAGTTCAACCGACGGCACAAACTTTAGTGAAATCAGCACCGTGGTAAACCCTGTGCCGGTTGATGAAAAGTCAGTCATTCATGATTTTATTTCTGATTTTTCACCCAGGAAAGCCCGATATATCCGCGTAATTGCAAAAAATACTGTTTGCCCTCCGGGTCATCCGGGCGCTGGTAAGCCTGCCTGGATATTTGCCGACGAGATCGTGGTTAAATAAATTTCTTTCTACTATCACAGTTCCTGTAAACCGAACTTTGACCCTCGGCCCTGGCGTGCAGATTATTTTTGCCTTCCAGGTTGCCTAAACATAGACGTAGCTGCGTATGCAGCGATGGATTTTTTAATCGAATAACCGGCAAAAATGGTTTTCCAGATGGTTCCTCATGCCGTTTCTGAGCAATTCGGCAGAGCCATTTTCTATGATGTCAACCAGCTCTCTGTGGGATACAAATCTTCGTTCGGAAACAGGCTTGCTCAAAATGCCGCTTGAATGCACGTAATCAAAAACCGGCAGCAATAGCTTCTGAAATTTTTTCATGGTATCGTTGCCGGTTATTTCGTACAACTTGCCATGGAATTTTATTTCATGCTCAATCTGAAAAATGTGCCTTTCCGCCGCCTGCGGTTCCGCATCCACTATCAGTCGTAATTCCTCTATGTCAGGCGGGGTTACTCTTTCCATAATAAAGTCGGCCATCCCTACCTCCAATGCCAGCCGCATCTCAAAAATCTCCTTCAGCGTGGAATGGTCCAGTATTTTGGGGTTCATGCTTCGCTGAAGTATCGACACCAGATCGGGACTGGTAAGAATGGCGCCCCGTTTCTTTTTTGAATCTATCAATCCCATCAGTCTTAACCTTAGTAACGCTTCTCTGATAACGGTGCGGCTCACATTGAGCGCATCGGATAACTCCAGTTCTTTAGGCAGAGAATCACCGGGCTTCAGTTTTTTTGTGACAAAAAATTCAATCAGCCTTAACTCCACCTTGTCTACCAGGCTGCTTCTGTCTATCGAACCTATATTGTCAATCAAGTCTTCGGTTTCCATATATGTATTTTGTCGTATCAAATACGTTCACCCCAACAAAGTAAATATTTAGACTGAACAGGGAAAAACATGAATCCTGCCGCTGTTAATTTTTGTTAAAAAATATTTACAATGTTAGTCATAAACCCGCTATCTTTATTATGTCATACATAATAATCTAAATTGTTTTCCATGTTTTGTAAAGTTCCTCTTAAAATTGTTTTGCTGGCGGGCCTCATGGTTTCAGTGATGAATTCCATCCAGGCGCAGGTCAGGGAAATCACCGGGGTAGTGACGAACAGCGTTGATGCAACTCCTCTTGAAGGGGTAAGCGTCACCATAAAAGGAGAAACTACCGGTACCCAGACAAAGGCCAACGGCGGGTTTGCCATAAAGGCTGCCCAGGGTAGCGTTGTGGTTTTTTCATTTACCGGATTTGCTGAAAAAGAAGTGCAGGTAACCGGGCAATCCCTGATTAATGTAAGCATGGAGGCAAGTACAACCAAGATGGACGAAGTAGTCGTTGTCGGCTATGGTACGCAAAGCCGGCGAACGTTAACCGGTTCTGTGGCGACGGTTAACCAGGCAGCATTTCAGCATTCTCCTTCCACTAACGTGGCTACTGCCCTGCAAGGAACGCTTCCGGGCCTGGTTGTAAAGCAAAGTACAGGTCAGCCCGGAACTTCTCCCAGCATTACCTTCAGAGGCGGCTCGGATTTTAATGGCAATGGTTCACCGTTGTTTGTGGTAGATGGAGTAATCGTTCCGAGTTTATATGGGTTGGATATGAATGATGTGGCATCAATCGATCTGTTGAAAGATGCTGCTTCCACCGCTATCTATGGAGCAAGAGCAGCAAACGGCGTTGTGCTGGTCAATACAAAAAAAGGAAAGAAGGGCAAGGCACAGGTCGGTTATTCAGTGGGCCATACCACCAATTATGTTCGCCGTAATTCATCCGAATATTTAAGTGGTGCCCAGTACATAAGCATGAACCGAATGGGTCTCCGCTCGCGTTTCCTGGGTGATTCTCTTGATAATAACCTCAATGCCATGAATTCCGATCGGGGGCAATTATCGGGCTCCTGGGGCTGGGCGCTTAGCAGCGGTTGGACGTCACCTGTCGGGTTATACACCACTCAACTGGTAAGCAATGCCAACAGAAAATATTTGAATGATCCGGCATGGAAGTTATTAGTTGACCCAAACCCCTTTGCCGCCGGGCAGACGGACAGCATCTTATACAAGGACCTGTCTGTGCAAACCCGTGAAAACCTTATTTTGCAAAGAAGCCAGACAACCGAACATAACCTTAGTTTTTCAGGAGCCAATGACCAGGGAAACTATGCGCTGAGCCTGGGAACGGCCAATGACCAGGGAATGATCATAGGATCCTATTTGAAGAGGCTGAACATGACTTTTAACGGCGGACTGAACATTGGTAATAATTTGAAAGTGACCTCTAACATCAGCGCCTATACGGTTAGTCAGGCATTGCCATACAACGATCCTGCAGGCGGCGCGGCTGGCGGGTTGATGCAGCGATTTATTGGGGTGGCGCCAACGGTACGGTATAAAAACGATACCTCGGGTGCCTTGCTGCCTGGCCCCAACGACGCCAGTTTAGGCAATCCCGACTATTGGAGCACTTTGAATGTGAACAGCACCGATCAGCAACGATTTTTAGGAGGCATAAACCTGGAATATAAAATTTTACCTTACCTGAAATTTTTGGCCAGCGGCTCAGGTTATTATGCCTATACCACCAACAATTATTTTACCAAATCATACCAGCAGGGCAATGGCGGTTCTTTCAATACAAACCGGCCTGCCTCTTTCAACAACACAAAGGATATTCAATATACCACCAACGCGTTTTTACAGTTTAACAAGAATCTGAGCGGCCATAATATTACTGCGCTGTTAGGTGGCGAATTTTTCGAGTTCAGGCGCTATGTCAGTTCAGGTTTTGCACAGGGCGCCCCTACTGATTTAATTCCGTGGGTAACTGCTTCTACCTCGCCAAGTGTCATAAACGGTACCATCACAAATCCAGCCGGCGCTTCCTCAAATTTTTCCGGCTGGGAAAGACTGGCATCGGTAATAGGCAGAGTTAATTATGATTACAAAGGCAGGTACCTCCTCACAGCGGTTATGCGCTATGATGGTTCCAGCCGTCTGAATTCGGAAAATTTTTATGGATTGTTTCCAGGAATATCGGCTGGCTGGAACGTACATAGCGAAAATTTTTATCGAAACAGCAATATCTCAAACTATATAAGCACCTTCAAACCAAGGCTCAGTTATGGCGCTAATGGAAACATTGCACCACTGGGCTATTTTGCTACTTCCCAGGTGTATAACAATGCCGGTGTGTACAATGGTAACGGCGGCGTTTATGCCGCCAATTATATCAATCCCAATCTGCGTTGGGAAAGATCAAATTCGTTTAACATAGGCGCCGACCTGGGATTTGTAAGAAACCGGATTAATGCCTCCTTTGATTATTTTGTAAGGAACGTATATGATAAACTCGCCACGCTGCCCATATCGGCGCAAACAGGTTTTACGGGTTACACGACCAACCTGGCGCAACTGCAAAACCGTGGCGTGGAGCTAAGTATTTCTGCCAATGTTATGGCGCCTTCCAGCAAAAACGCATTTGCTTTACAGGTCGGTGGAACGCTTGCGACTGCAAAAACATACACTAAGAAACTCCCTTTTAATGGTTTGCCCGGCAACCGTCAAAGCACTTTCCAGGTGTGGGATCCGAAAAATCCTGGTCAGCTAAAGCAGGTAAACGGACTGATAGAAGGAGAGCGTGTTGGTCTTGACGAGGTGTGGGCCCCGAGTTGGTCCGGCATATATACTTCCGATGGAGAAATAGGAAAAGATGCCAGCGTGTATAACTCGTTTTTGCCTTATTCCAATAAGAGAATAAAGCAGGTGGGTGATGCAAAATGGTACCAGGTAAATAAGAACGATACCATCGACTCAAGGCAGTTCGTATATGTAGGAAGAACAACCCCAACCGTTACGGGAAGCTTTTATGCAAACGCGGGTTACAAGGGTTTCCATTTGTATGCCGGGTTTGATTATGCCGTGGGATTTGTGGTGCTTAACAATGAAATTATCAGGGGCCTGAGCCAGGTACAGGGTTCGCAAAACTCCACAACCGATATATTGAAAACCTGGTCCCCGTCAAACCCTAATGGCCCTTTGCCCCGGTATTACTGGGCCAACCAGGGACGAAATTTTGCCACCGACGCATCGGGCAATAACCCCTCCGCTCAACTGTGGGAAAAAGGTGATTATGTTATGCTGCGCGAAGCCACCCTCAGCTATGATCTTTCTTCTTCCATCATAGAAAAAGGGTTAAGAAACAAAATCAAATCGCTGAGCGTGTATGTTACCGGCACCAATCTTTCCTATCTCACCCAATACAGCGGAAACTTTCCAGAGGTAGGCGGAGTAGATAATGGTAAATATCCGCTGCCGCGTCGTTTAACACTTGGCGCAAGAATAACGCTCTAATTACATTCTTTACAATTATACAACTACAATGAAACGCCATAATTTCTATATTTTCCTGGTGATTGGCAGCATAAGCCTTTCGATCATGGTATCATCCTGCAAAAAACAACTGGCTGAAGTAGGACCGCAGGATGCGATCAC
>JBDTEB010000545.1:0-12572 GCA_039922795.1 Chitinophagaceae bacterium | reverse complement strand
AGGGGCATGCCTTTTCTGCCTGAAGCACATGTTTTGATCTCTGCGGCAATCGAGAGGGCTATTTCTTCCGGAGTGGTGGCGCCGATATCAAGCCCTGCGGGTGAAAATATTTTCTCTCTTTGTTTTTTTGATAGATGAATGCTGGCTGAATCGAATGCCGTGTACATCTTTTCAGTTCGAGACCTGGGTCCCAGTACGCCGATATAAAAAGCCTGACTATCAATAAGCCTTTCAAGATTTTCCTGGTCGGTTTTGTAATCGTGTGACATCAGGATGGCGGCGCAATATTCATCGTGTACGGGCTGACGGGGATCGTTGCGATCCAGTATTTTTCCGGCAGACGCAAATAGACTTTTGTCAGCTTTCAGCAGATTCATAACCACCGTTGTTTTCCAACCCAGCTCATCTGCCACTTTCACCATAGAGATCACATCGTGATGTCCTCCATAAATGACGAGATGCAGTTGTGGCGCGATGAATTCGATAAAAACACGCGTTTCTTCATCAGCGCCATAGTGTTTATTTATAGAGGATTTTTCCTGCAGGCAGCGGTGGATATCTTTCAATACCGAAGATGCAAGACCAGGAATAAAAAACTGCTCCAAGAACTGATTTTCGTTTTGATAGAGAAGGGATTTCCCAAGCAAATCCTGCCTGTTTCGGTTACTGGTGATCGTTACTATTACTGCCGGTGTGCGGGTTGTCACTATGCCCGAAAGCACGTTTACCGGGTTAAAAATATCATCGGGAATCAATGGCGAAAAAAGCACATCAATAATGCCGTTGCAGCCGAGTCCTATGCCGAGCTCATGGCCATCGGTGCGGGTGGTATCATAGGTTATAATGCCGGCCCTTTTCTGGATGATGGCTTTTTGAGCCCGCCTTAATGCATCGCCTTCAAGACAACCTCCACTGATTCCGCCGACGTAATGTCCGTCTTCTTTTACCAGCATACGCGCGCCCATCCTGCGATATGAAGAGCCTTCCAGCCTAACCAGGGTGGCGAGGGCCGCGGATAAACCGCTTTCTTTTATTTGCTCATGGGCTGAAACGATAGCCTTGATCTCTTTCATACAATGGTTATTAACATGGACATGGCCGATGGAGGCCGACAAAATCAGGCATTCAATACCACGCAAACACGTATTACTACGCATTCCTTTCACGATGGGGGAAGCTAATTTTAGGATAGAAACCTGATCAAATGAAACGCATCAAGAAATAAAAAAGTTGCGGTCCCCTGAAACCCTTTTAGTAGAATGCTCCTTGCTGTTTACCTCTAACCACCTCTCTCTTAACCCCCCTTTTTATCCCCGCAACCAACGCAACCGCCCGGAGAGATCCGGGCAATTGCGTTGATTTTTATTTCCAAAAGGAAACGCAATGAGCGCCGTCTATCCCATAAGTTCCACTATCACCCTTACCGAAGCCGCAACCCATTCCGGGCGATTATTCAGATCTTCATGCAAGGTATTGATGGCATTTTCCAGCACGTAGGTTCTAAGCAAAATGTTTAGTTCCCGCGGTTCAGCTGGAACAAAGGCACTTCCTGCCGCATTTTCCAAATATCCGTTCAAGAAAAATCCTGCAGCATATCTGCCCCACAAACGTCCCGCCTCTTTTAAAAGCGCTTTCTCTTCTTCCCTAACATTATGAATTAAGGTATGGCCTTCAAAAGCCACGTAATACATTGAGAACAGCATGCCGGCCACATCTCTCAGGGGCGAACGTTTGAGTCGTCTTTCGCTATACGTTTTTGACGCGTCTCCGGCAAAATCCCTGATAGCGACATCCTTACCGGTAAAAAAGATTTTTTCCAGTCTATAATTTCCATGGATCCTGATCTTGGAGGTTTCGAATTTATTTGAATAGATCTGCTTCAGCATCTGCAGCAGCTCAGATTTTCTGTTAAACAAAGCCCTGACTTCCTCCTGTACCTCTGGCGACAATTTTGCCAGGTTCCTTTCCTGATTGCTAAATGCCTCGCGAACGATGGCTTGCAAGCCGGCAAACAAGGAACGCTGGTAATGAAGGGAGAAGGCTTCAGGTGCAAAATCTGGCAGACCCTGGTCTGCAGAAAGCGCCTTGTGCATCTCGGCTGTTCTTCTTCCAAGCAGGTCCATAGCATCTGCGAGGCGGGCTCCAAGTAACTCTTTTACGTCCTCCGCAAGATTGTCGTAATCGATCGGCGTTATTAATGGCCCTGTGAGGTTAAGGTCGGGAAGCTTCTCCGTTCTTTGAGCTAGCAAACTCTCCTGGAAATCATTTAGCCTGTCCAGCATGAATGTTTTCCCGTTTTCATAATACTGGGCAAACTGCTGCAACATGCCCAGCGTGATCGATTCACTGCCCGCTCTCCATTCCATCAGCCCCATCAGGGCAGGAACCTGGTCGAAGCGCTGATTATCTGTAAAATATTTCGTGATCTCCATATCGGGATTGATGGTCCTGTCGATAATGCGATAAATCTTTAAGATGTAATCGTTTCCGTAAGCGATGGATGAATAAGTCTCCTCTTCCTCTACCACCTTGGTGATAATTTCTTTTTCAAGAAATGATTTCAACACATCGTCGCCGCTGAATTTAAGCACAGATCTTCTCAACGGCAATTCTCCATTTTCTGCCATCAGCCTGATAATGGCCAGCTGCATGTCGGGCGAATAAAATCCATCGCAAAGCACCCCGGTTTCGTCAGCGGTGGTTACTCTGGCGATCATCGCCTGCGGATAATTGTCTCTGAATTTTCCGGCATTGGTTTCACTGACAAATATTACCGGTAACTGATAGGAAAGCGGTGAGCCATTATGAAATTCAACCTGTATCAGCAGCAGCCAGGCAGGGATTTCGCCCATAGGTAATCGCACTGAATTGGAGATCTGGATATTCTGGATATTACCCTGCCGGTGTGCGAACCATTTTACTTTTTCAAGAAAATTTGGGAGTATTTTTTGTTGTAAAGTTTCAAGATTACTTTTTTGTAAAAAATTATCCAGGTTGCTGAATTTCAACACCGGAAGATCTTCCACCACCATGTCGGCAATATCTGTTTTTTCGAGGCTGAACCACTCGTAGGCATAAGCGCCGAGAGTAACATGATAATAAGGAGTGTTTTCTGTGATTACCGGAAATCGGTTCCTGCTAAATACTTCCACAGGCTGAAAACCCTTGTACGCAGAGAGCTGTAGCTCCGCCGATTGCGAGTATCTCGAAAGATTTACTACAACAAGTATTCTTTCTTCCTCATAACATCTTATGAATGCAAGCACTTTCGAGTTCTCCACCTGCACAAAGTTCATGTCGCCCCTGCTGAAAGATTTAAATTTCTTTCGCATGTTGATCATGCGTTTCATAAACCAGAACAGTGATGAGGTATTTTGTCGCTGGATTTCTACGTTCACCGCTTCATAATGATATTGGGGATCCAGTATAACGGGAAGGTATAGCTGCTGTGGATTTGTTTCCGAGAAACCAGCGTTCCTGTCCGATGACCATTGCATGGGCGTTCTCACACCGTTCCTGTCTCCCAGGTACACATTATCTCCCATTCCGATCTCGTCACCATAATAAATCACCGGCGTACCACTTAGAGAAAACAGGAGGCAGTTTAATATTTCGATCTTTCTCCGGTTGTTTTCCATCAGTGGTGCAAGTCGATGCCTGATGCCGAGATTAATTCTTGCCTTGGGATCTTTCGCGTAAGCTTTATACATATAATCACGCTCTTCATCTGTCACCATTTCAAGGGTAAGCTCATCATGATTACGAAGAAAGATGGCCCACTGGCAATTGGCGGGAATCTCGGGCGTCTGATCAAATATATCAGTAATGGGATAGCGGTCTTCCATCTGCAGCGACATAAACATGCGCGGCATCACGGGGAAATGGTAATTCATGTGACACTCGTCGCCGTCACCAAAGTATGATGCGGAATCTTCCGGCCACATATTCGCTTCGGCAAGGACGACAGTGCCGGGATAAAATTCATCCGTATGGGACCTCAGTTTTTTGAGATAGTCGTGCGTCTCTTTGAGATTTTCTCCGTTTGTGCCTTCTCGTTCGAACAGGTAGGGCACTGCATCAAGCCTGAATCCATCCACACCCATCTCACACCAGTAGTCGATGATCTTGAAAATTTCTTCCTGAACCTCTTTGCTATCATAATTGAGATCTGGCTGATGATGAAAGAACCGGTGCCAGTAATATTGATTAGCCACCGGATCCCAGGTCCAGTTGGAGGTTTCAAAATCCTGGAAGATGATTCGGACATCTTTATATTTCTGCGGATCATCTGTCCACACATAATAATTTCTATCCACTGAATCTTTGGGTGCTTTTCTTGCGCGCTGAAACCAGGGATGCTGGTCGGAGGTATGGTTTATTACCAACTCGGTAATCACTTTCAGGTTACGCTTGTGTGCTTCTTCCAGCAGAACTTTAAACTCTTCGATCTTCCCGTAGGAGCTATGAATATTGTAATAGTCGGCAATATCATAACCATCATCCCTGAGCGGAGAAGGGTAAAAGGGGAGCAGCCACACCGCCGTTGCGCCAAGTTCTTCGAGATAGTCAAGCTTCTGCAACAACCCTTCGAAATCACCTATCCCGTCTCCATTTCCATCGCGGAATGCTTTTATGTGTAATTCATAAATAATTGCGTCTTTGTACCACAATGGGTCTTCGTTAGCTGTTTTTGATCTCGTCATAAGAATTGTTTAACCGTTGATACTGAGAAGATAGTATTTATCTGGTTATACAAATCTTTTGCCCGCCTTCGCTGACCCTTCTGCGGCCATGGCCGCCTTGGCCGCATTGGCCGCGGTGACGGCGGCTAATAAAAAAAAGGTTCCGGGACTTTCGCCCCGGAACCTCGCTTATTATTTTCTGGAAGATTTTTCTATTTCTTCTCCTTGATCATCTTCCACATGCTGGCGGGTACGCCGTTGATATTGAGCCTTACCATGTAGATGCCGGGTTTCACTTCTGATCCGGTGTTCACTGTTAGTACATTGTTACCTGCAGCCAGTGTACCGAAATCCTTGCTGATGATGGCTCTTCCGTAGCTATCGTACACCACTGCGGTGATGCGGTTTCCTGAAGTCGGGTTGTTGAACTGCACCTGCATTTTGTCAACAAAAGGATTGGGATAAGCCTTGATCTTCAGTGACTTTTCCAGGTTAACGGGCGACATGGCAGCGGCAGATTCTGTACTGATCACTCCTGATACTCCCTGTACCCCGGTTCCCTGTATGAGGCTGTTTACCGTTACCGTAAAGTTTTCGGTGAATGCTTCGTTTGGAACCAGCTGTCTGTTGATGCCGGGACCCGTCCAGTAAAGCTGCATATTCTCACCACCCCATTTCTCAAAGTACGTAATGGTTACCGGGTAGATGCCTGCCGTGATCATTCTTGTTCCACTAACCGTTGGCTGGTCACCGTGAGTTCCGTCGTTATTCACCAGGGCCATAGCCGTTGGATCGTAAAGCGTGTTGAAGTAGAACTTGCTTCCGTCGTCAGATGACAGTTCAAAAGTGTAGTTACCGGTGTTCGGGATGTTAATGTATCCTTCCCAAACGAAGGCATAGTAGTCATCCTGATTCCTTGGAGTTACATCGATATTTGGTGAATTTCCTTTTTTAACTGCTGTAAGCGTGTTGAAGTTTGGCAACAGGTTCCAGTCACCTTCGTAGTATTTGTATCTCAGTCCGGATGCTGTACTGTTGGCGCTGATGGTTGAGAAGGCCGACAGGTTACCTGCTGCATCTTTCGCCTGCACTTTGAAAGTATAGACCGTGTTTGGCGTGAGGCTGCTGACGGTGAGGGTATTGCCGGTAGTGGTCACAGGCGTTAAGGAACCGTTTACATACACATCGTAACCGGTTACACCCAC
Source organism: Chitinophagaceae bacterium (assembly GCA_039922795.1). Lineage (GTDB taxonomy): Bacteria > Bacteroidota > Bacteroidia > Chitinophagales > Chitinophagaceae > JADCRZ01. The sequence continues at coordinate 6,685 of JBDTEB010000545.1, read as the reverse complement.
TGCGTCGGTTGAGTTGCTCCATGAAAGGTCGATGAATGACCTTCCAGTGTAGGTTGTTTTGAAATTAGCCGGTGTTGTTGGCGGTGTTACATCTGCCTGGATCGCTGTTTCGATGAAAGCCGCGTTTGGAATCAGCTGCCTGCTGAAATTCGGGCCCGTCCAGTACACGTTCATCGATTCACCACCCCATTTCTCGAAATAGGTGATGGCCACAGGATAAACGCCTGCCGTGAGCATGATTGATTTTGACACCGTTGGCGTTTCACCATGACCGTAATCATTGTTGACGAGAGCAGTTGCCGTAGGTGAATATGGTGCACCGATATAGAATTTTGATCCGTCATCAGAAGCGAGTTCGAAGGTATAGGTTCCTGTCACCGGGATGGTGATCTTGCCTTCCCAGAGGAACGCGAAGTAATCATTTACTCCGGTTGGTCTCACGCTGATGTCAACGTTGGCCGTGTTACCGGTTTTTACTGGTGTCAGCAGGTTGAAGTTTGGCAGTGAATCCCAGTTGCCTTCATAGTATTTGTAGGCGAGTCCGCTTGATCCTCCTGTTGTAGTCGTTGAGGCTGTTGCAGAGAAACCTGACAGGTTACCCGAAGCGTCGCGAGCCTGCACCTTGAACGAATACGCTGTGCTTGCAGTAAGTGTATCGACAGTAATAGCAGTGTTCAGACTGGTGGTTTGCTTTACATTGTTGATATAGAAATCATATCCGGTCACCCCGACGTTATCTGCAGAATTATCCCATGCGAGGCTTACCGAGTTCTTGCCTGTGTAAGTCACTCTCATGTTCGCAGGTGTTGTGGGGGCCTGAATATCAACTATTGGTGCTGTTTCGATAAAGGCCGAGTTGGGAACCTGAGCGCGAACGATTCCAGGACCTGTCCAGAACAATTTCATTGCCTCACCGCCCCACTTCTCGAAGTAGGTGATTGATACAGGATATACACCCGCCACAACTTCGATCGATTTGGACACTGTAGGTGTTTCACCATGACCAAAGTCATTGTTTACCAGCGCAACCGCTGTTGGATTATACAAAGTATTCCAGTAAAATTTAGAACCATCATCAGAACCTAGTTCAAAAGTGTAGGTGCCTGAAGTGGGAATCGTAATATATCCTTCCCAAACAAAACCAAAGTAATCATTCACTCCGGTATTTCTTAGACTGATGTCAATGTTTGGTGTTGTACCCGTTTTAAGCGGAGTCAGCATGTTGAAGTTTGGAAGTGAATCCCAGTTGCCTTCGTAGTATTGATATTTAAGACCGTTCGCAAGGCTCTGCGTAGTAACCGTAAAGGCATTGGAGAATGCTGACAGGTTACCTGCGGCATCTCTTGCTTTTACCTTGAAGATATAAGATGTATTTGCTTTAAGTGAATCGGCTGTACCAGTAACACCTGTACCTGATGTTTGATATTTCAGCGTGTCGTTGCGATAGATGTTATAACCGGCCACACCCACAGCGTCAGTAGAAGCTCCCCATTTAAGATCAACGGTATTTTTACCGGTGAAGGTGGCACTCAGTGTACCGGGAGTGGTAGGAGCCGTTACATCCACAACAGCTACCGTTTCGATATAAGCGGTGGCTGGAACAAGCTGCCTGGTGAATCCAGGGCCTGACCAGTAAAGGTTCATTGACTGTCCACCCGCAATTTCAAAGTATGTCATTGCAATCGGGTGTAGACCTGCGGTAAGCGTAATTGAATTTGCCTTTCCCGGAACATCACCGTGGCCACCGTCATTATCGATAAATGCCGTATCATCGGGAGAATAGAATTTATCAAGATAGAGTGCACTTCCGTCATCAGAAGCAAGTTCAAAAGTATAAGCTCCGGTCGTCGGAATTACGATATGACCCTCCCATACAAACCCGAAATAATCATTGACACCTGAAGTTCTTACGGCCAGATCAGGCGTTGCGCTTGTACCGTTCTTTGCATAAGTCAGGGTATTAAAGTTGGGAAGTGAATCCCATGTTCCCGTGAAGAAACGGTACTTAAGACCATTTGCAAGGGTAGTGGTGGTTCCACTCGCCGATAAACTGGCGGTAGACAGGTTGCCTGAAAGATCACGGGCTTTTACCGTAAAGCTGTAAGCCGTATTAGGTAGCAGGCTGTCCGCAGTGATAGATGATTCTGACGTGCTGTATTTTCTTACACCGGAGATAAAGACATCATAACCCGTTACACCGATATTATCGGTAGAGTTATTCCAGTCGAGTGTAACAAAGGTTTTACCCGTGTTAACCACTTTTAAACCCGTTGGTGTTGAAGGAGCCACGCTTTCAAAGGCTGTAGCTTCATTACTTAACGCCGCTGATGAAATTTCATTTACAGAACGCACTTTGTAATAATATTCTGACAGCGCATTGACTCCTGTTTGATCGCTGTATGTTTTATTGATACTGGCAATAACGGCAATGAGCGCAAGCGCACCACCTGGAGTAGTACTGCGGTAAATCTCGTAAAACGCAGGGTTGTTATTGGTGACGCGGGCAAGTGACCAGGCCAGGTTGATTTTTGTGGTGGTTGCTCTTGTTGCCGTAAGACTTATTGCTACATCCGGTTTCGGACTGGCAGTTGCATTAACAACAGTGAAGTCTGGCGAAAAGGTACGGCTGCATCCAGCGATAAGTCCTTTATAAACACCTGCAGGCGCGTTAAAGGTCCTTGATGTACTTACCAGAACGTTGTCGCTAACTCGTCTCCATTCATAAGAAGGGTATCCCTCGGTAAGTTCGAGTGGTACCGTGATGCTGCCATCAGGTGCAGGAAGTACACGGCTTTTTAAACTAGTGATCACAATAGCCGGGGTAGCTACTGCCACTCTTGGGGCAATAACTGCCGGTTTTGGCGACCAGGCTGACCATGCACCGTTTACAAGACGTTTGAAACGAACACGATAGGTACCAAAGGTGGTGATGTCCAGCTCATTCTTTGTCGCAGACGGAATGTCGATGCCATCCTTCTGCCACTGGTACTGAGGGTAACCCGAAGTAATCCCCACTTTCGTGGCCACCACCGAGTCGGAACAGAATACGCTTTTCTTAAAAAATATAAGGGGATTGGCCTTATGGGCGTTCTTCCAGTAATTGACAAGATTTCCTTCGGCCCATTGCTGTTGCCAGGTCAGGTGACCGAGGCTGGGGAAGAATGACCATTTAACGTCACCTCCCTTTGCTGCGAATGAGTCAACAAATTCTTTAACGTCGCCGGGTTCCGGGTTGGTATCCAATCCGCCTGACGAAACGTATAAGGGGATATGTGTGAAGTATTGTTTGGCCTCCGTAGTAAAAGTGGAGATCAGTGCGGGAGAACTGCCAATCACCGTGGATGCACGTCTTGGAAAATTGATCGCATAGGCAATCGAGGCAAAACCACCGTTGGATAATCCCATGGAGATCACCCTGTCTTCATCCATATTATTGTATCTTTTAAGCGTGTCGAGAATGGTGTTCACCTTGTCATAATAAGGATAGTCCCATCCAACGGCAGTCACCTGTGGGAACAACATGAAAGCGTTGAATTTGCCGGCATTAATAGAATCCTGAAAGTCTTTGGCTCCCCAGAGCAACTGGTTTTCATTGTCGGAAATAGGCGCGATTTCACCTCCACCATGAAAGAAAATAATCATGGGATACTTCGTTACCGTATCGGCAGCGTTGTAGCCATTTGGGAAGCGAAGACGGAAAGCCATACCATTATATATGTAGCATTTCCATTGAGTGGTACTCCAGGACATTCTTTGCGTTCTGTACCATGTGCCGATCTTTCCGGCTGCATGCTGCACTGCAGATGCTGCACCTGGGTAATTGGTAACTACGTCTGTAGGACTAAAAATATTCTGCGCATTTACTGAGCTAAGAATCATCATCATTCCGAAGAGCGCGAGAAGGGCACTTTTTTTCATACTGTTGCGGGGGGTAATAATTTTTTATTGAGTTGCCAGAGGGTTTATGGCTTTTCAATCAGGATATCGTCTTTTGGAGGTTTTTCACGGGAGGACGCCTGGTAATACAATTAGTTATGCCGGATAATGACATCTAATTCGGCCGGTCATAGAATGGGATAAGCTAAAAGCGCTTAAGCATTGGGGTTTTTACGCAGAGGATGAATGTTTCAGAAAACGGTACTACCGCGGGACGCGACAGGCTTTTAGAAGGATTGATTGGAGGTCAGGAACAAAAGTAATGTTAAACTTCAAAAGTCAAAAGCTTTGACAGCATTTATAGCGAGGCTAGAATGTAATACCATGATTGTCAATAGTGTCTTTTTTTAAAATGCGTAATTTTACTAGGCTAAAATGGCCACATTTTAGTTGCAGTTGGCCAGATGTATAACTTTGGTCGTGCCAGTCTTTTTAGCATGACTGGCTAACGAATACATTTTATCCACGATGTGAAGGATTGCATTTTAGACTGACTTCATTTTTTTGTCAGAAAATAAATATGTCAAACTTTCCTGATTCCTTTTGAAAATTGGATAGATTGCTCCAAAAGAAGCGAGATTTCTAAGCATGTTTTTAGAGTTTTGCGCTGTTTCATCACCTATACAACAAGGAGGATCACATTGAAAAGAAAAGACTTTTTACAATTATCAGCCATGGGCCTTGGCTCCTTTGCTCTTCCTGGATTTGCTTTTGGAAGAGAAGTGGATGAAATGGTTCTGCTGAACGAAACCATGGACGTAGGTTTGAAAAAACAACTGGCAGATGTTGCGCTTAATGTCGCAAAATCCAAAGGTGCCACCTATGCGGATGTACGCATTGGCCGTTATCTGAGCCAGGCGGTAGTCACTCGTGAAAAACAGGTTCAGAACATTTCAAATTCCGAATCGTTTGGGGTGGGCATCAGGGTTATAGCCAATGGTTGCTGGGGTTTCGCTGCCTCTGATAACGTTACAAAAGATAATATAGCGAAAGTCGCAGAGCGGGCAGTAGCCGTTGCCAAAGCAAACTCCAAAGTAGTGTCGGCTCCCATACAACTTGCTGCTCAAAAAGGTTTCGGAGAGGTAAGCTGGAAAACGCCGATCATCAAAAACGCTTTTGAAGTTCCCATAAAAGAAAAAGTCGATCTATTGCTGGGAGTAAACGCTGTGGCACTGGCCGGCGGAGTAACCTTCGTAAATTCAGCGATACTTTCTCTTAATGAACAGAAATATTTTGCGTCTACCGATGGATCATATATCGACCAGGATATTCACCGCCTTTTCCCCACTTTCAATGTGACCAGGACCGATCGGGCACTTGGGAAATTTGAGACGAGAAAATCGTTAAGCTCGCCTGTCGGTATGGGTTACGAATACCTCGATGCGAGACCTGAAGACAAGGTACCGGGTATCGTTACCCGCTATAAGAATCGATACGATTTTATGGAAGACATCAAGGGGGCAACAGCAGATGTTGCGCAGAAGATGACGGCCAAAACGGTTGAACCGGGAAAGTATGATCTCGTCCTTGATCCGTCACATCTCTGGCTTACCATACACGAATCAGTCGCTCACCCTACTGAACTGGATCGTGTGCTCGGATATGAAGCCAACTACGCCGGAACCAGCTTCCTCACACTGGAAAAATGGAAATCAGGAAACTTCAAATTTGGTAGCGATAAAGTGAATATCCTGGCAGATAAGCTTCAGCCCGGTTCTCTTGGCGCTGTCGGTTACGATGACGAAGGCGTCAAATGCAAGGAATGGGATATCATTAAGAACGGGATACTGGTAAATTTTCAGGCAATACGCGACCAGGCACATATTATCGGACTGAAAGAGTCCCAGGGCTGCTGTTACGCGCAGACATGGAACGATGTTCAGTTCCAGCGTATGCCGAACGTTTCGTTACTGCCGGGGAAAGACAAACTCAGCGTCGATGATCTGATTAAAAATGTAGAGAAAGGCATTTACATTATTGGTGACGGTTCCTTTTCGATTGATCAGCAACGCTATAATTTTCAGTTTGGCGGCCAGACATTTTACGAAATTAAAAATGGCAAGATCGGAGGCATGTTAAAAGATGTTGCCTACCAGGCCAACACGCAGGAATTCTGGAATTCCTGTACGGCAATAGCCGATCAGTCTGACTACCGCCTTGGTGGAGCATTTAATGATGGCAAGGGACAACCGGGCCAGTCGAATGCCGTCTCTCATGGCAGTTCCACCACACGCTTTAATGGAGTAAACGTTATTAATACAGCAAGAAAAATCTGATTTATACTATGGCAATTTTAAGCAGGGATGAAGCCCAGCAGCTCTTGAAAAAAGTACTTGCCTATTCAAAGGCCGACGAATGCGAAGTAAGCCTTTCCGGATCGGAAGGTGGAAATATCCGCTATGCCAGGAATGCCATCTCCACGTCCGGAGACGTGAGTACCCTGAGCCTCAACGTTAGTTCGACCTTTGGAAAGAAAACAGGCAGCGCTTCCATCAATGAATTTGATGACAAGTCACTCGAGAAAGTGGTAAAAAGATCGGAAGAACTCGCCCAACTGGCACCGGATAACCCGGAGTATATGCCTGCACTGGGAAACAGCCAATTCAAGGAATCTATTACTTACAATGCAGATACAGCGGCCATCACACCGGATTTCAGGGCAGACGCTGTAGCAAAAAGCATAAACGTGGCCAAAGCGGCCAAGCTGGAAGCGGCAGGTTATATAGAAAACTCAAACACCTTTGTAGCC
>JBDTEB010000544.1:0-5769 GCA_039922795.1 Chitinophagaceae bacterium | reverse complement strand
GAAATAGCTCCGGTCAGGGATTCTTTTTTCCTGGTACCAAAGCCGATCACGACTACTTCCCCGAGATCAGCGTTTGAACTTTTAAGTGAAACGGTCATTACAGTGTTTGTCCCAACAACCTGTTGAGATCCCTCGTAGCCTACCGAAGAAAATACGAGAACCGACCTGTTGTTGGCCACTTTGATGCTGAAACTACCATCGGTAGCGGTAGTCGTTGCGTTACGCGTTCCTTTCTCAGAAACAGTAACGCCCTGAAGCCCGTTCCCGATGCTGTCCTGCACCGTTCCTGTTACGCTGAGCTTTACCGGGGTCTGAGCGTTCAAAGAACCCAAAACCGATACGAAAAACACAGTAAAAAGAAGGAAAAGTTTTGCCTGCCTCAGGTTTGTAAAAACCGTATCGGCCTTAGAGAAGAAATACTTACGGGAAGATTTCATGAAGCACTCGTTATTGGTTAAAAATAGTTGTAATCGTTTGCATGAAATAAACCAGTGAAAACCAGTACATTTATTTCAGCAAGTGAAGGAAGTTAATATTTGAGTACTTGATGATTCACGGCGTATCAATATGTTAGCAAATTGTTACATTTTGAGATTACCCGTTAAAATACTGTTTTTTCAATATCCAGCCGTTGTTGAGCCGACAAGACCAGAACACTAAGGTGAGGAAGTATATCTTTTTAATAGCGATAAGTTTAATCAATACCGCCTTCCTGCTGGCGCAACCGCACTATTTTCGGCATTACCAGGTAGAAAATGGACTCTCCAACAATTCTATTTTCTGCATTCTCCAGGACAAAAACGGATTTGTCTGGTTTGGAAGCAAAGACGGATTAAATCGCTTCGATGGCTACCGTTTCAAAATCATTCATATGGAGGCCGGCGATGAAAGCCTCTCCAGAGACCTTATCCTTAGTCTTTCTGCCGATAAAAAGGGCACTATTTGGGTTGGATCCCAGAAGGGTATCTTTCGCTTTGATCCCCGGAGTGAAAAACTCGTTCCTTTCATTGACACCCTCACCGGTATTTTTGACCTCTTTTTCGATAAAGATTCCCAGCTCTGGTTCACTTCCGACAACTCCTTATATCGGTACAACTTTCAGAAAAGGAAACTTACCAGTTTTGCTTCGGCACTCCAGGTAACCTCTATAACCGAACTGCCAAACGGCAAAATATGGGTTTCATCAAGTAACGGCAATCTTTACGAGTTTAACCCCGAAAAAGAAACCTTCAAACCGGTGGACCTGTTTTCTCACTCCCCAAAGCCGGCCTCAAGATGGATAGAAAAGATCCTTTCAGATAAGAATGGCTCCATATATATAGGCACCACCAGCCAGGGAATTAAAAAGTTCGATCCGGTTACATCGACTTACACCGATGTGCTAATCAACAATTCCGACAAAACCAGCATCTATGTACGCGACATCATGCTTGCCAGGAACAACGAAATATGGTTCGGTACCGAGTCGGGCATCTTTATTCTTAAAACGACCACCGGCGAAATAATCAACCTGAAAAAGAAATACCTCGATCCGTATTCATTATCCGATAACGCAGTGTATGCCCTTCATGAAGACAAGGAAGGAGGCGTTTGGGCAGGAACCTTTTTCGGAGGAGTCAACTACTTCCCCAGGCAGTATTCTTTTTTCCAGAAGTTTTATCCCGACAATTCTAAAAATTCGATCAGCGGCAGTGCGGTGAGAGAGATTTGCGAGGACAATTCTGGCAATATCTGGATCGGCACAGAAGATGCCGGCCTCAATAAACTCGTTACAGCAACCGGTGACATCGTTCGGTATAAACCTACCGGCGAACCGGGCAGCATAGCTTATTCCAATATTCATGGACTGCTGGTCGATGGTGAGGATCTATGGGTGGGCACATTCGAACATGGATTGGACATCTTGAATATCCGTACCGGAAAGGTGAGAAAACATTATACCGCCGGACCAGGAAAATTTGACCTCATCAGCAATTTTATCATTACGATGATGAAAACGAAATCTGATGATATTTACCTCGGCACCAGTAATTCGCTGGTCAAATACGACCGCCTTCACGACAATTTTATCAGCCAGGATGCCGTCCCCCGCGATATTTTTGTTTCCTCCCTGCTTGAAGACAGCGAGTGTACGGTGTGGGTTGGAACTTCAGCCAAAGGCGTTTATTTTTTCAACCCCGCCACAGGCAAAAAAGGCCATCTGGAAAATATTCCCAACGACAAAAACAGCATAACTACCAATAGCGTGAACTCTATTTTCGAAGATAGTAACCATAATATCTGGTTTGGAACGGAAGGCGGCGGACTTTGCCAGCTGTCAAAAAATCGCAGAACGATCACAAGGCATACAACCAGTTCAGGGCTTCCAAGCAATTTTATTTTCAAAGTGCTCGAAGACAATAAAAAAAACCTCTGGGTGACCACCTCAAAAGGCCTGGCAACAATGGATTCCAATCATAATATAATGCGCGTTTATACCCGGGCCAATGGTTTGCTCAATGATCAGTTCAACTATAATTCGGGTTTAAAAGACTCCTGGGGCAAACTATACTTCGGAAGCGTTCGTGGCATGATAACCTTCAAACCGGATGCTTTTTCGCAAAGCCCTTATGCACCACAGGTTTTTATCACCGGCTTCCAGGTGCATAACAAAGAGCTGGAGATCAGGAAGGACAGCGGGTGGCTGAAACAATCTATTCTGTTCACCGATAAAATCACCCTGCCCTACGACCATTCATCTTTCAGTCTCGACTTTGCCGCCGTCAGCTTCAGCTCTCCGGAAATGACGAATTACAGTTACATGATGCAAGGGCTTGATCAGGAATGGACAGCTATCCGGTACAACAGGACAGTGTATTTTACCAACCTCGCACCCGGTACCTATACTTTTCATTTGAAAGCTTCCAGCAATGCCCAAATAAGCAGCGCAGAGAAAAAACTGGTCATCGAAATAACTCCTCCTATATGGGCCACTCCGGGCGCTTACCTGCTTTATGCCATTCTTCTTATTTCTCTTTTCTATTACCTTATCTCGATCTATCACAACATGCTGGAGAATAAAAAAGAAAAAGAGATCTACGAAGCCAAGATCGAATTCTTTACCAACGTTGCCCATGAGATCAGAACGCCGCTCACACTCATCAAAGGTCCGGTTGAAAACCTGCGTGATCTGGTGACCGATGTTCCCGAAATAAAGGAAGATGTGTTAATTATGGAAAGAAACACAAATCGCCTGGTTAACCTGATCAGCCAGATCCTGGATTTCAGGCAAACGGAAACCAGTGGCTTCAGTCTCGATTTTTCTGAAGTAAACCTGAACGAAATCCTGCAGGAGAGCTTCCTCACATTTGAACCGCTTGCCCGCAAAAACAGACTCGAGTATCACCTTAATCTTCCAGGGGAAGCCGTTATCATTCTGGCTGACGCTGAAGCGATGACAAAAATTTTCAGTAACCTGTTCAGCAACGCCGTAAAATATGCACAAAAAGCGGTCACTATCCAGCTGATGCAACCGGCCAGGGGCGACCAAATGGTTACCGTTGAAGTAAGAAATGACGGGTATCTTATTCCCGAGAATATGAAAGAAAAGATCTTCGAACCCTTTTATCGGCTCAGGGCAACAGCGAAACAAAAAGGAACCGGCATCGGGCTGGCACTCGCGAGGTCGCTGGTGGCTTTACATCAGGGTAAAGTGTATGTAAAGAAGTATGAAAAAGAAATAAATATTTTTGTGGTCCGGTTACCGCTGCATGCTCCGCTAGAAACGAAAAAATTGAATAATAACGCAAAGACTCCCCAGGCGATAACAAAATAAACGAACGATATGCTGCCAGCGATTTTATTGGTTGACGACGAAGAAGACATCCTTGAATTTTTAGAAAGATTATTGCAAAACAAATACACCATTCTCAAGGCGGAAAATGGTAACGAGGCGATGAAAGTTCTTGCTTCAGAAGCGGTTCAACTTGTGGTAAGTGATATTATGATGCCCGTAATGGATGGAATGGAACTCTGTAGGATCATTAAGTCAAACTTCGAGTATTCCCATATCCCGGTGATGTTGTTAAGCGCCAAAAATACCATCCAGTCGAAGGTGGAAGGATTGGAACTTGGCGCTGATGCATATATTGAAAAGCCGTTTTCGAAAGAACATCTTCTGGCACAAATCGCAAGCCTCCTCACCAACCGCTCGATGATCAGGGATTATTTCGCAAGCTCTCCGCTGGTTCACATCAAAACAATCTCGCATTCCAAAGCAGATGAACTTTTTCTCGAGAGCCTCAACGACTACATATTTAAGAATATTGATGATACAGACCTTGACGTGGAAAAACTCGCCAGAACAATGATGATGAGCCGCATCACACTTTATCGCAAGATCAAAGCCATATCCAACCTGACCCCGATTGAATTCATCAATATCGTAAGGCTAAAGAAAGCAGCAGAACTGCTTGCCGAAGGGGATTACAAAATTTATGAAGTAGCCGATATGGTCGGCTTCAGTTCGCAAAGCAATTTCGCCCGTAATTTTCACAAACAGTTCGACCTCACTCCTACGGATTATATGCAAGCCAAACAAATAGAAAGAAAAAAGAACCAGGCCCCTCTATAAACCGGTTCGCTGCCATGCGAAAAGGTGGCTTTCCTGCTGAAAATGATTACCTGTGATTTTTGCTTGCGACTTTTTTCCCTGATGATATTGTGCCGGCAGGGAAGAAGGTCCTTGTCTTTAATTTTCCGGCTACGTAAAGGCCGATAAGTCTTCCTTCATCAGCGCCATTAGTGATGGAGCTCATATAGTGTATTCCTCCATAAAAACGGCTGATCGCTGCCTCTGCCGCAGCAGCTTTCAACGATTTAAAATTCCTGACAGGTACCCCAAATTCTACTTCGGTCGAATCGCTGTAAACAAAGTTCTCGCCGAAAAATTTTTCCAGCATTACGGCCGCCGCTGTTGATAAAACGCTGTGGCCACTGGTATATTCGGGGAACGGAGGCGTCTGCAATAAGGGCTGCCAGCTGCCATCAATATATTTATTGATGTAGGTTTCCGGTCGAATAACATTGCTCCTGTATTTTTCATCCCAGCAACTGATAAAAGCGTCTGCAAGCGTTATGGCCACGCAGGCATAGGCTTCCAGCGATTTTACAAGAGAAGCCGAACTCTGGCGGCAGGCCAGCCTGGTGATATTTACCCAATGGCCGCCGGGAGAGATTTTTTTGGATGCGTACATCACGTGACCGTTGAGATTTACTTTAAACGGGTTGCAGTCCCAGAAATTGGCTATTTCATTCTGATCTTCCGTAAGATCTTTGCCTGCCTGGAAAACTGCCTGGGCCTCCAGATAAAATTTGCTGTTTTTATCTGTCGAGAATTTATTCGCTGGAAGAGGTTTGAACTGTTGCGCCGAATCCATCAGGAAGGTTCTCATCTTGCTCCAGTTGGGTTCCACGGCCTTCAAATAGCTGGGCGGGGTTGGCTTCCACGTAGATTCTTCACTGCTTAATGCATATCTTGGCATCGATCTCGTTTGCTGATAATTATCCAGTGCAGCCCATTCGAGTACCGATTTCGCTATTGCCTGGCCATAGTTCACAGAATTGGTGATAACCTCTTCGGGCATACCCAGGTCTTTGAATTCTTTCATGATGGACAGGTAAAAAGTGTTCACCCTGCCTTCGGAAACCACCAGCATTCTGCCAACGCCAAGTATTGCCTGCACCGCAGCCAGCGAATAGCTGTATTCTTTACCTGGCTCGGGGATTGGC